>NZ_JBFUJB010000007.1:0-165720 GCF_056401575.1 Rhodococcus sp. P4_E4
TGGTGAACCACAGGCCCGCCGTCGCATCCAGATACCGAGTGCCCTCGCGGTCCCAGATGTACGCGCCCTCACCGCGAGAGACGACAAACGCGCCGTTCTTCTCCACAGCGCCCATGTCCGCGAACCCGTGCCACAATGCCGAAGCCATCATTGTCCCCTTCGAATACAAACGATGCTGGTGTGCAAACGATGTGCTGCGACTATATCGACACCGGGAATCGGCGGACGACGGCGCTCGCCGGGCACCGGCATTTCCGGGTACACACGTAATCTGTCGACCATGACTTTTGCCGACAATCTCGCCGCACTGCCCACCATCGATCATCTGGCCGCCATCGAGGTACTCGACGCCGACGGAACCGTCATCGACACCGTCGAGAACAAGCCCGGAAAGTCCGGCTCGGTCAAGGTGTACAACCATCTCGCTCAGGTCTACGGCGCGCTCACACCCGAAGCCGCCTCGGCAGGACTGACGATCTTTGCCGAACACACCGAGGACGCGCGGGCGAACCCCGGCAAGCACCCGAACGTGGACCGCCTCGAGCAGGTGCTCGCCTCCGGCAATCCACTAGGACTTCGCAGCGTTCCGTCCGCGTAGCCCGGCTCCCAGCCGTCCGACGGCATTGACCGCCAACGCCATCAGGGCCATCGCGATGCCCAGTACGACAAATCCGATGAACAGGGCCAGATAGCCCTGGTGGCGAGGATCCATGAACGGATACGGATACCAGTCGACGATCGGCCCTCGAATCAACGTGTACACCGCGTAGATCACTGGAAACAGCAGCCACTGCAGCGAGCGGATTTCGGAGATCCTGTGCCTCGAAGCGAAGAACACCCAGTCGAGGAGCATCACCAGCGGAAGAATGCGGTGGAGCGCCGAGTTGATCCACGCGTCGTTCAAATTGACGTCGATGTTCGCCAGTAGAACGGCGTAGATGATTCCGGTGATCACCATGTAGAGCGTCACCGCACCGCGAACCGACTGCCATGTCCGAGACTGCGGATCCCGAAGGGCGCCGACCAGCAATACGATCACCGCAAGGATGTTGCTCTCGATGGTGAAGTAGCTCAGATAGTTCGACAACGAGAATCCGTCGGCGTTTCGAATCGGAATCCACAGCAGCGCCGTGAGTCCGTAGATCGCGAACAACAAGCGAAGTACTCGCACGGCAACAGGCGTCGACGCGACCGGTGTAGCTGCCTCATTTGCGGTATTTGTCGTCACTGGTCGATATTTGCACATCAAAACGATCTGCGAGCGGTAGTTGTGAACGCGTTCGATAGGCTGTCATCAGCATGTCTACAACACCACCGGCCCCAATCTCCCCCAAGCGGAGCGACCTGAAGAGCGCGCTGGCGCAGGTCTCACTCCGCGACGAGAGTCGACTCCGTCGCAAACTCGACCGTGCCCGCACACCAGACGCTTTGGTGGCGCTGGCCGAGGAAATTGAAACGGCGCGCGCACGGTTGGCGGCACGCTCCGCCAATGTTCCCGCAGTCTCGTATCCGGAAGCTCTGCCCGTCAGTCAGCGCAAGGACGACATCGCGACCGCGATCTCGGAGAATCAGGTTGTCATCGTCGCCGGCGAGACCGGCTCGGGTAAGACAACTCAGATCCCGAAGATCTGTCTCGAACTCGGACGTGGCGTCCGCGGCCTGATCGGACATACACAGCCTCGCCGACTGGCAGCACGCACCGTTGCCGAACGTATCGCCGAAGAACTCGACACCGAACTCGGCGACGCCGTCGGATACACCGTGCGGTTCACCGACCAGGTCTCGGACCGCACCTACGTCAAGCTCATGACCGACGGCATTCTCCTCGCCGAAATTCAGCGCGACCGTATGCTCCGACGCTACGACACGCTGATCATCGACGAAGCGCACGAACGCAGCCTCAACATCGACTTCATCCTCGGTTACCTGGCTCAGCTGCTCCCCCGCCGACCCGATCTCAAGGTCATCATCACGTCGGCGACCATCGATCCCGAGCGCTTCGCCAAGCACTTCGCTGTCGACGGTAAGCCCGCGCCGATAGTCGAGGTATCCGGTCGAACATTCCCCGTCGAAATGCGTTACCGGCCACTGACCGTCGAGTCCGGCGACATCACCTTCGACCGTGATCCCGTCGACGCGGTCTGCGAGGCGGTCGACGAGCTGAGCGCGGAGGGCGAAGGCGACATCTTGGTCTTCCTCTCCGGCGAACGCGAAATTCGCGACACCGCAGACGCTTTACGCGATCGGCGTCTTCGCAACACCGAAATCGTCCCGCTGTACGCGCGACTGTCTGCTGCCGAGCAACACAAAGTGTTCTCGCCGCACACCGGCCGACGCGTCGTCCTTGCCACCAACGTGGCCGAGACCTCGTTGACCGTTCCCGGCATTCGGTACGTCGTCGATCCGGGAACCGCGCGCATTTCGCGATATTCGGTGCGCACCAAGGTTCAACGATTGCCGATCGAGCCCATTTCGCAGGCGTCAGCTCGTCAGCGGTCCGGGCGTTGCGGCCGCGTCGCCGAAGGAATCTGCATCCGCCTGTATTCCGAGGAGGACTTCGAGTCACGGCCGGCGTTCACCGAGCCGGAAATCCTGCGGACCAATCTCGCATCCGTCATCTTGCAGATGACGGCCCTCGGTCTGGGCGACATCGCTGCCTTCCCCTTCGTCGAACCGCCGGACCAGCGCGCCGTCAAGGACGGAATCGGACTGCTCGAAGAACTCGGCGCCATCGCGCGAGGTTCCGAGGCAAGCCACCCCGAACTGACGCCGGTCGGCCGCGAGCTGGCCCAGATTCCGGTGGATCCGCGGATGGCACGAATGCTGGTGGAAGCCAAGAACAACGGTTGCCTTCACGAAACCCTTGTCATCGTCGCGGCGTTGTCCATCCAGGACGTTCGCGAGCGGCCCGCCGAGTTCCAGCAGGCCGCCGACGAAAAGCACGCCAGGTTCAATGTCGAGAACTCCGACTTCCTGGCATACCTGAAACTGTGGGACTACTTACGCGAACAACGTAACGATCTGTCCTCCAACCAGTTTCGCAAGATGTGCCGGAACGAGTTCCTGCACTGGCTCCGCATCCGCGAATGGCAGGATTTGCACGGTCAACTCCGGCAGATCACCCGCGGCCTCGGCTGGACGGTGGGTGAGACACCCGCAAGCGAGAACGCGATCCATCAGTCACTCCTCGCCGGCTTGCTCTCACACATCGGGCTACGCGAGGGCGAGAAGCGGGACTACCTGGGCGCCAGGGGCAGCCACTTCGCGATCTTCCCCGGATCAGGACTGTTCAAGAAGCCACCACGCTGGGTCATGGCCGCCGAACTCGTGGAAACGTCGAGACTGTGGGCTCGCATGTCCGCGCGCATCGAACCCGAGTGGGCTGAAAAGCTCGCCCCGCACCTGGTGAAACGGACCTATTCCGAACCTCACTGGTCCTCCAAGCGCGGTTCGGCGATGGCATACGAGCGGGTCACTCTCTACGGAGTTCCTCTGGTGACCGGCCGCGCAGTGACGTACTCACGAATCGATCCCGAGGCCTCTCGCGATCTCTTCATCCGCCATGCGCTCGTGCAGGGCGAATGGCAGACGAACCACAAGTTCTTCCACGAGAACCGTGCACTGCTCGACAACGTCGAGGAACTCGAGAACCGCGCGCGTCGCCGCGACATCCTCGTCGACGACGAAACTCTCTACGAGTTCTACGACGAACGTATCGGCCAGGAAGCCGTATCCGCCAAGCATTTCGACCAGTGGTGGAAGACCGAGCGGCGCAAGAATCCGAGTCTGCTGACTTTCACGCCGGAAACGGTGGTCAACTCCGACGCGGCTGCAGTACTGGGCGGCGAGTACCCGGACGCCTGGCGCCAGGGCGACATGCAGTTTCCGCTCACTTACCAATTCGAGCCCGGAAAGGACGACGACGGCGTCAGCGCGCACATCCCGGTCGGCCTGCTCGCGCAACTTCAGCCGGTCGGCTTCGACTGGTTGGTCCCCGGTATGCGCGTCGATCTGGTTACTGCTCTGATCAAGACGTTGCCCAAGAACATCCGACGCGCTGTCGTGCCCGCACCTGACTACGCCGCCGCAGCATTGGCAGCAGTCAAACCTCGATCCGAGCCGTTGATGACCGCAATGGCCCGCGAACTCTCGCACTTGGGCGGGATCCAGATCGACGCCAAGGACTTCGATCCCGCCGCGCTGCCCGACCATCTTCGGATGACATTTGTCGTCGAGGACGAATCGGGCACGGTTCTCGCGAAGGGTAAGGATCTGGCGCAGCTACGACGCACGCTCGCCCCGCGCGTACAGAAGGAAGTGGCCAAGGCGGCAACCGGTACCGAACGGGCAGCGGCAACCGTCTGGACATCCGAAACGCTCGGCGCGCTGGAACCGACCATCACTCGCTCCATCGGCGGACAGCAGGTAACCGGCTACCCAGCACTGGTGCCGGAAAACGGCGGAGTTGCCGTTCGTGTCCTGAGTACGCCGGCTGCGCAGGCGCAGGCGATGCGGGAAGGCACTCGGGCGCTTCTTCTCGCGGCCGTTCCCACCCAACTCAAGGCCGTGACCGCCGGCTTGTCGAACACTCAGCGTCTGGCTCTCGGCCAGAATCCGGACGGCGGCTTGGAGGCCCTCGTCGAAGATTGCCGGGTGGCAGCTGCCAACGAAGTGATAGCTGCCCACGGCGGACCGGTACGCACGCCTGAGGCGTTCGACGCCCTGGTGAAGATCGCACGCTCCGAACTGGCCGGACGCGTCTCCGCGATCCTGCGCATGATTGTTCCGATCCTCGAACAAGCACACCAACTGAGCGTCGTTCTGGACCGCTCGCGCGGCGAAGCAGCAGACGACGTCCGAGAACAGTTGACCTCACTGCTGTTTCCGGGATTTGTCGCCGAATTGGGCTCGGCCCGCCTGCGCGATTTGCCGCGGTATCTTGCCGCAGCAAAATTCCGTCTCGAAGCTCTACCCGCAAGTGCACAACGAGATCAGCAGGCGATGGACGTCCTCGACCGGGTGTACGCAGCGTACGACCGGTTGTTGAGTTCACTTCCCGAAGAGCGTCGCACTGCTCGAGATGTCGACTCGATCAGCTGGATGATCGAAGAACTGCGCGTGAGCCTGTTTGCGCAGTCCCTCGGTACACCCACACCGATTTCCGAAAAGCGAGTCCTGAAAGCTATCGAAGCGATCAAGCGTTGATGTTCGGCGAGAATTGCGCGATCAGTAGATTGTCTGAATGTTGACGTTGGTGAGGAAACCACCAAAGGTGGCAACAGTGTTGGCGAACCCGAGGGTTACCAGGCTGTTCACGACTCCGAGAACTGCAACTAAGTTCATAACGCCTCCGTGAAGATCCGAGATGCGGACGAACGTACTTGGTCGACACTAAGCGAATAACTTGCCCGATTTGTTCGATTGTTCGCTTTGTGTTCTCAGCGTTACCTACGGCCGCTTTGTGCTCTCAGCGTTACCTAAGGCGACGGCCTCAGTCGACGGAAACGGTCTCGGCGCCGGAAGCCTTGTCGGCAGCACGGGTCTCGGCATGTTCGCGCATGTCGGTGATCTCACGTTCGAAATCCGCGGCAGAACTGAAGGACTTGTACACCGATGCGAATCGCAGGTATGCAACCTCGTCGAGATTTCGAAGCGGATCGAGAATCGCGAGCCCCACCTCGTTGCTGGGAATTTCGGCAGAACCCGAAGCACGTACGGCATCTTCGACCTGTTGGGCCAGCAAATTCAGCGAATCGTTGTCCACTTGGCGGCCCTGGCATGCGCGACGCACTCCTTTGACCACCTTTTCTCGGCTGAACGGCTCCGTCACGCCGCTGCGCTTCACAACCGAGAGAACTGCCGTCTCAACCGTGGTGAATCGGCGGCCACACTCGGGGCACGAACGGCGCCGCCTGATCGCCTGGCCCTCGTCGGCCTCGCGCGAATCGACCACTCGGGAATCAGGGTGCCGGCAGAACGGGCAATGCATCGGGGTTCCTTCGTTGTCGCCGAAATGGCCGCAACTCAGATTCGCTACCGACTGCAAATCCTCCGACGATTTACAGAGCAGATCCACGTACTCAACGCGACCACCCGAGGTGGTGGGACTGTCAAGTGGACAGCTTACTCGCTGTGAACCGACTGCTCTCACGCTCGGTACGCCCCCGCCTGGCACGGGGTACGGTCAGCGGCCCGAGGCCGGCACGATCAGCGTTTGCCCAACGGACAGTCCGGAACTCGACATCGCATTGAGATCCATGATCTGCTCGATCACCGAGCCGACAGCCTGGCCAGGCGCAACCTTGGCAGCAATATCACTGAGGGATTCACCCGCAGCAACACGAACCACTTCGGTCGCACCGTTTGTCGCAGCGACATCACCACTCGACAAAGCGCCGATCCCCAGCAACGCCAACACTGCCAGTGCAGTGAATACGGCGCCAAGGAACACTGTCTTCCAACTGACGTCCTCGGCAGCCACTTCATGTTCGACCCGTGAGACACCGACTCTGTTTCGGTGCGCGAAACTTCCTCCGTACGGGCGTGACGAATCGTGCTCGCCGTCCCACCGGCGAGGAGATTCACGCAATGAACGCGAACCTGAAACCGCGCCCACCGCCGGAACACGACGAACGACGGCCGCCTGCGGTTCGTTGTCGACATACCTGGCCACGCCCCGCATTTCGGCCGTGCCGCGCCGTTCGAACGACACACCGTCAGCGTCGGATCCACCATCGGGCCCATAGAACGAGGGGTGGTACTTCAACGCCGACGTGCCGTCGAAACCAATCGCGTCATCACCAATCGCGTCGTCACCAATCGCGTCGTCGAAAACCCTGTTGCTTCTCAGTGCTGCGTTACCCATCGTGACCTCCGCTGGTCGACACCGATCGATGTGTTCGATCATGCGTTCGATGGAACGCATGTTCGAATTTCTACCACGCCCGGCCGACAATGTCTCTACTTCAAGCGACACGAATCGAACAGATGTTTGAAACCGCGAGCAAATCCGGCTAGATTCGTGTCAGACCACACAGCGGGAATTGCGAAAGCCTCCGTGTTTGTCGACAGCTCGAATGTTGGCAGGAGGCACCGACAGGTTTCTGCGCGATTTGCACCAGGCACTTTCTCAGACACGACTTTTTCAGACACGACTTCTTCAGACACGGAGGCAACAGGCCATGAAGGACGATCGCTCCAGCACAGCCGCGGAGGCAGGAGCTTCTGCAGTTCCGTCTCCGTCGAGCGAGACGCTCACCGAGCGTCAGCGGCGCGTTCTCGAAGTCATCCGCGATTCGGTGACGGAGCGCGGGTATCCGCCGAGCATTCGCGAGATCGGTGATGCGGTGGGGCTCACCTCCACGTCGTCGGTCGCACATCAACTGCGAACGTTGGAGCGCAAGGGCTTCCTTCGACGCGATCCCAATCGCCCTCGCGCAGTCGATGTTCGAGGTCTCGACGAGGTTGCGGCCGATACCGCCATCGCGTCGGTGTCAAAGCATTCCGGCGAGTACAACAGTGCCGACCCGCTACCGGAGCCGGCGTTCGTCCCCATCCTGGGTCGCATCGCTGCCGGCGGACCGATCCTTGCCGAGGAAGCGGTAGAGGACGTGTTCCCACTCCCCCGCGAACTCGTCGGCCAGGGTTCGCTTTTCATGCTCAAGGTTGTCGGCGAGTCGATGATCGATGCAGCGATCTGCGATGGCGACTGGGTTGTCGTCCGTCAGCAGAACGTCGCGGAGAACGGTGACATCGTGGCCGCCATGATCGACGGCGAAGCCACCGTGAAGACGTTCAAGCGTACGAAGAAGGAGGTGTGGCTGATGCCGCACAACGAACTCTTCGAGCCGATTCCCGGCAACAACGCCGTCATCCTGGGCAAGGTTGTCACCGTCATGCGGAAGATCTGAGTTCGCTCGCACCCTCGATCACAAGACTCTGGGCCCCGGCATCAGCCGGGGCCCAGAGTCTTTTCGTGACGATCAGCGGTCCATCACCCGAATCAGAGATTCAGCGAACGTCCGATGATCTCCTTCATGATCTCGGTTGTGCCACCGTAGATGGTCTGCACACGAGAGTCCATGTACGCCTTTGCAACCGGGTATTCCTTCATGTAGCCGTAGCCTCCGTGCAGCTGGAGGCAGCGGTCGATGAGCTTGACCTGGGCTTCGGTGGTCCACCACTTCGCCATCGCAGCTTCCTGCACGGTCAGCTTCTCGGCATTGAGCTGCTCGATGAACTTGTCCACCAGGATGCGCACTGCCGTGGTCTCCGTTGCCAATTCGGCCAGTACGAATCGGGTGTTCTGGAAGCTGCCGATCGACTTGCCGAATGCCTTGCGGTCGCGGCAGTACTGGATCGTGCTCTCGAGAACCGATTCCATTGCGGCAGCGGCAACGACGGCGATCGAGAGTCGTTCCTGGGGAAGGTTCTTCATCAAGTAGAAGAATCCCATTCCCTCTTCGCCCAGCAGGTTGGCAGCGGGAACGCGTACGTCGGTGAAGCTGAGTTCGGCAGTGTCCTGAGCCTTCATGCCGATCTTGTCGAGGTTGCGTCCACGCTCGAAGCCAGGCATGTCCCGCTCGACCACGAGGAGGCTGAAGCCCTGAGCACCCTTATCCGGGTCGGTGCACGCGACAACGATGATGATGTCGGCGTTGATTCCGTTGGTGATGAAGGTCTTCGAACCGTTGAGGACCCAGTGGTCCCCGTCGCGAACCGCTTTCGTCTTGATGCCCTGCAAGTCGCTACCGGTACCCGGTTCGGTCATCGCGATCGCCGAGATCAGCTCACCCGACGCGAATCCGGGTAGCCAACGCTGCTTCTGCTCCTCGTTGCTCAACTCCAGGAGGTACGGTGCCACCACGTCGTTGTGCAGCGTGAAGCCGATACCGCTGAACCCACCCTTGGTGGTTTCCTCGGTGATGATCGCGTTGTAGCGGAAATCCTTGACACCGCCGCCGCCGAATTCCTCAGGGACCGCAGTTCCCAGGAAGCCCTGCTTTCCGGCCTCGACCCAGACGTCACGATCGACGATGTTCTGCTCTTCCCACTTCTCGTGGTTCGGTGCCACGTGCTGTGCCAAGAACTTCTGGTACGACTCCCGGAAGAGTTCATGTTCCGGTTCGAACAGGGTGCGCTCCACGCCGACTCCTTGCAATTCGATATATGGCACTTCAGTGATGTACCCGCTGGGGATATACCCGCTGGGGTGTATTCGCTGAGACTGGGCACGCCGAAGTGCGCGGGCCCACGTCACTGCCTCCGACGGTAGAACCTGTTGCGATACCCGTCGATGACCCGAACGATCACGATTCGTGACTGTAGCGGTTATCTGTTACTTGAAGTACGGAATTTGGCGAGATATCGCATGATCGGGTACGCGACGAGGATGCCGATCGATCCCCAGGCGATGCCGCCCAACTCGACCGAACCGATGGTCAGCGTCAAGTTCCCGATGCCGGCGACCAACGCTGCCGCGGCGACCGTGAGGTTGACCGGATCGGTGAAGTCGACCTTCGCTTCCATCCAGATGCGCACACCGAGAATGCCGATGAGGCCGTAGAGAACCATCGTTGCGCCGCCGATGACGCCGTTCGGAACCGTGAAGACCAGTGCGCCGAATTTGGGCGAAAATGCCAGGATCACAGCGGTAGCGGCGGCTACCCAGTACGCGGCGGTCGAGTACACACGCGTCGCTGCCATGACACCGATGTTCTCGGCATACGTGGTGGTTCCGGATCCGCCACCGGCGCCCGCCAAGGTAGTGGCGAGACCGTCGGCAAACAGTGCATTGCCGGCCAGATCGTCGAGGGACTTACCAGTCATGGCGGACACCGCTTTGACATGTCCGACGTTTTCGGCGACCAGAACGATCACCACGGGGAGCGCGAGCACGATCACCGACCAGTCGAACGACGGTCCGTGCAGACTCGGCAGCCCGAACCAGTCCGCTTCGCGCAGAGCGGACACTCGTTCACTGTCGAGTCCGCCGATGACCGCGGCGAAAACCCAGCCGATCACGACGCCGACCAGAATGCCCAGCCGGCCGAGCAACCCGGGACCGACGACCGTGACCAGCAGGATCGAAACGAGCGTCACCGTGGCGATCAGCGGCTGCGATTCGAAGGAGCCGACCGCCGTCGGAGCGAGGTTGAGACCGATCAGCGCGACGACAGCGCCCGTCACCACCGGCGGCATGACGGCGTCGATGACCCGGCTGCCGATCAGACGTACGGCGACGCCGATCAACATCAACACGATGCCGACGGCCATGACGGCACCGAGTTGCGCGGCCGGGCCCGATCCTGCCGACGCTGTCAGCGGGGCGATGAACGCGAAGGACGAACCGAGATAGCTCGGGATCCGGCCCCGGGTGATGAGCAGGAACAGCGCGGTGCCGATACCCGAGAACAGCAGCGTCGTCGTGACGGGGAAGCCGGTGATGGTCGGAACGAGCAGTGTCGCTCCGAACATCGCGATGACGTGTTGCATCCCGATTCCGATGGTGCGCGGCCAACTCAGTCGTTCGTCCGGCGCCACGACGGCTCCGTCGGCGATCCGCTTGCCGTCTCCGTGGACAGTCCAGCCGATTCCGCCGGCCCCGGTCATTGTTTCTCGTTCGATCACAGGTCGAAATACTAGAGGTCAGGCGCTCGGTCTCCGACCGAGACCAACGAAACCAGTTCAGCTGATTGCGTCGGCCGCCGCTTTGCGCGCTGCCACCGGATCACCGGTTGCCAGCACCGCCGCCGCAGCCGCCTCACATTGCGCCATGGTGACTGACCCGACCTTCGCTCCCACACCCGCGACCGACGCCGCAGCGCACGACAGCGAGGAAACTCCGAGTCCGGCCAGAACACACGCCAACAGTGGATCGGCGGCCGCCTCACCGCAGACGCCGACGCGCTTGCCTGCCGCCTGACCGGCCTGGGCCGTACGTGCGACAAGGGCGAGCACCGCGGGCTGCCACGGATCGGTCAGGTCGGCGAGTTCGGAGGACATCCGATCAGCGGCCATCGTGTACTGAGCGAGGTCGTTGGTACCGATCGAGAGGAATTCGACGTGTTCGAGAATCTGGTCGGCCAACAGCGCCGCCGCCGGGATCTCCACCATCACACCGGGAACAAGATCGCGTGCCCGCACCGCATCGGCAAAACGTTTCGCCTCGGCCGGGGTGGCGATCATCGGTGCCATCACCCACGGCGACGAGTTGGTCGACGCCGCAGCTGATGCGATCGCGTCTAGCTGGCGGTCGAGAATTCCCATGTCCTGCCAGGCGATTCGGACCCCACGAACGCCGAGTGCCGGATTCGCTTCCTCTTGATGGTTGGCGAATTTGAGCGGCTTGTCCGAACCCGCGTCCAACGTGCGAATGATGACCTTCTTTCCTGCGAAGGCCTCGAGAACCTCGGCGTAGATCGCCGCCTGCTCGTCTACGGTCGGTTCGGTCTCACGGCCGAGGAAGCAGAGTTCGGTCCGGAAGAGCCCGATGCCCCCGGCAGCAGTCGACGCCGCGGCGCGAGCGCCCGCGCCGTCTTGAACGTTGGCGAGAACGTCTACCGGCCGGCCGTCCGCCGTCTGGCCCGGTCCGGTCCAGGTGCTGACGCGTTCGCGATCGATCCGGGATTGTTCGACCAGTTCACGCGCGTGCCCGGGATCCGGCTCCGCGATCACGTCGCCGGTTGTTCCGTCGATCAGAATCGGTATTCCTGCCGAGATGGATTCCAATTCCTTCGCGGCGACGATGCACGGGATGCCCAACTGCCGCGCGATGATTGCCGTGTGGCTGGTCGGGCCGCCGTAGATGGTCACGAGTCCGATGATCTTGGATGCATCGAGGCCCGCGGTGTCTGCAGGAGCCAGATCGTCCGCGCACAGCACCGACGGTGTCTCGGGCATCGGAACTCCAGGTTCGGGTAATCCGGAGAGTTCGGCGATCACGCGGTCGCGGATGTCCTCGAGGTCGGTGACGCGCTCGGCCATCAAACCGCCGACCTTGGTGAACAGCACCACGAACTGCTCCGTCGCCGCGATCGCAGCCTGCACCGGGGGCACTCCGCCGGCGATCGACTTCTTGGCCGCCCCGATCCAGCCACGATCAGCTGCCATCGCCGCGTTGGCCTGCAAGACCTCTGCGGCCGCGCCGGTAGCTTCGGCGGCCCGTCCGAGAAGGCGGTTCTCGACAGCCTTCGCCGCTCCGACGAAGGCGTCTACGGCGGCCTCTCGATCGGCCTCGTCGAGTGCCGGCGCATCGGTGACGAGTTCTGGTCGGCTGGACGGCCAGATCGCCGGTCCGTAGGCAACTCCGGGCACCACGGGGGTGCCGTGCACGGTGATTCGGTTGAGCTGTTCGGTCATCTGTCCTCCTTGAGCGATGGGCCCGGTGTCACACCGGATCACCTCGAGCGCGTAAAGCCCTCACCTTCGTTGTGACGAAGATTACTCCCAAGTCTTGACATGTCAACACACTCGGGCGTAAAACAACATAAAGCAACATTCACTGTGATCCACAACGCACCGTCGGATCACACTTCGGAATCGGAGAGCACGTGTACGCGGAAGAACGCCAACAAGCGATCGGCACCATGGTGTCGCAGCGCGGACGCATGTCCGTGGCGGCTCTGTCGGAGACCTTCGGTGTGACCACCGAGACCGTGCGTCGCGATCTGGCCTTCCTCGAGCGGATCGGACAGATCAGGCGTGTACACGGCGGCGCCGTTCCCACCGGATCCCTCCACGTCACCGAACCGGGCATGGCGGAACGCGATCAGACCCGCGCGCAACAGAAGGACCGGATCGCCCGCTGCGCGGTCACCTACCTCCCTCCCACCGGCGGCAGCGTGATCTTCGACGCGGGCACGACCACGGGCCGCATGATCCCCGAACTGCCGACCGAGAACGACTTCACAGCCGTCACCAATTCCGTCCCGATCGGCGCACGCCTGGCATCGATGAACTCGATTTCCCTGATACTGCTCGGCGGTCGAGTACGCGGGGTGACTCAAGCCGTGGTCGGCGAGGACGCCCTACGCCTGCTGAGCACGTTGCGAGTCGACGTCGCCTTCATCGGAACGAACGCGATCAGCGTCGGGCACGGACTCTCCACTCCGGACAGCGAAGAGGCCGCCGTCAAACGAGCAATGGTCAAAGCCGCCAATCACGTTGTGGTGGTGGCCGATTCCACCAAAGTCGGCCGCGAGCACTTGATCAGCTTCGCCCCGCTCGACAGCATCGACGTCCTCATCACCGACGAAGAGATCAGTCCCACAGACACATCCGAGTTCCACGACCACGGAATCGAGGTGGTGATCGCATGATCGTCACACTGACAGCCAACCCGAGTATCGATCGGACCGTGCAACTCGAGCA
Organism: Rhodococcus sp. P4_E4; assembly: GCF_056401575.1. Lineage (NCBI taxonomy): Bacteria > Bacillati > Actinomycetota > Actinomycetes > Mycobacteriales > Nocardiaceae > Rhodococcus > Rhodococcus sp. P4_E4. The sequence continues at coordinate 13,372 of NZ_JBFUJB010000007.1, forward strand.
ACGGCTCGAACGAGGCTCCGTCCTACGCGCCCACTCCACTCGCAGCGACCCCGGCGGCAAGGGGGTCAACGTCGCGCGTGTTCTCGCCGCAGCGGACCTCGACGTTCTCGCGGTACTGCCGGGAAACGGTGGTGACCCTCTGCTCTCGGCGCTGGCAGCCGGTGGGATTCCCCACATCGGTGTCGCCACAACGGGTCTGGCTCGCACCAACATCACCATTGCGGAACCGGACGGGACAACGACGAAGATCAACGAACCCGGCGCAACGCTGTCCGGTTCGACGCTCGACGCCCTGGCACAGGAGTTGATTGTTCGCGCCGATACCGCACTGTGGTTCGCGCTGTCCGGCTCACTGCCCCCCGGCGTTCCGCTCGGGTGGTACGGCGAACTCGTCGCGGCGCTGCGCGATCACCCGTGCAAGGTGGCGGTCGACACCTCGGACGCCCCGCTGACGGCACTCGCCGAAGCGTTCCCCGACTCGGCACCCGACCTGCTCAAACCCAACGGCGAGGAACTCGCACAACTGACCGGCGTCGACGGCCACGTCCTCGAACGTGCTGCCGAGAACGGTGATCCCGGGCCTGCGATCACGGCGGCGCAGCGATTGGTCGACCGCGGCGTCGGCAGTGTGCTCGCCACGCTCGGCGCAGCAGGTGCTGTCCTCGTCACCGCCGACGGCGCGTGGATCGCCACCGCTCCCCCGATTGTCGCAGTCAGTACCGTCGGCGCAGGCGATTCGTCGCTGGCCGGCTACATCCTCGCCGAAGCGGGAGGCGGCTCGGAATCCGAGCGGTTACGTCACGCGGTCGCCTACGGAAGCGCCGCTGCCTCCCTTCCCGGCACAACTCTTCCCACGCCCGAACAGATCGATCTGGCAGCGGTTTCGGTATCTGCAGCCGATGCCTCCTCTCCCATCCCCGTCCCCACCGAACTCGCCTGACGCCCTAAGGAACCTGACATGTCCGATACCAACGCAGCCGGCGGTTCCGGCCCCGAGATCATCAGTCCCGAACTGATCTCACTCGACACCGACCTGGGTACGACCAAGGAAGATGTCATTCGTTCTCTCGCAGCGCGATTGACTGCAGCGGGACGGGCGAGCGACGCCGCGGGGCTGGTCGATGCCGCACTCGCTCGCGAAGCGCAGTCCGCGACCGGACTGCCGGGCGGAATCGCCATTCCCCACTGCCGCGCCGAGGCCGTCTCGTCCGCGTCCCTGGGATTTGCTCGACTGGATCCGAAGGTCGATTTCGGTGCACCCGACGGCCCCGCCGATCTGGTGTTCCTGATCGCGGCACCCGAAGGCGCCGGAGCCGAGCACATGAAGCTGCTCTCGTCCTTGGCCCGAGCGCTCGTCCGACCCGCGTTTGTCACGTCGCTTCGTGAGGCGTCGACGCCGAACGAGATCGTGAGACTGGTCGACGAGGTACTCAATCCCGCGCCGAAGGATGCTCCAGCAAAAGCTGCGGCAGCCACACCCACTCCTCCTGTTTCCACCGGGAAACACGCCACCGAGGAGGCCCCGGCTCCAACGCCCGCGGAGCGTCACATCGTCGCGGTCACCGCGTGCCCGACCGGAATCGCTCATACCTACATGGCTGCGGACTCGCTCGTCGCCGCGGGTGAACGCGCCGGGGTCAAGGTTCACGTCGAAACGCAGGGCTCGAGCGGAAGCACCCCCCTTGACCCTTCGGTCATCGCCGGAGCCGCCGCGGTCATCTTCGCCACCGACGTCGGAGTGAAGGGCCGCGACCGGTTCGCCGGCAAACCCGTTGTCGCTTCCGGTGTGAAGCGGGCGATCAACGAGCCGGACAAGATGCTTGCAGAAGCGTTGCGCGCCTCCGAGAATCCCGCCGCCGCCACCGTGGACGGCACCGCCGCCGCGGCTGCGGATTCCGATGCCGGTTCCGTAGGGTTCGGCACCCACCTCCGTCAGGTCCTCCTGACCGGTGTCAGCTACATGATCCCGTTCGTCGCGGCCGGCGGTCTGCTGATCGCACTCGGCTTCCTGCTCGGCGGATACGAGATCTCCGGTCCTGCCAAGGACATCGTTCTCAACAACTCGATCACCAACCTTCCCGACGGTGGTCTGGCCACCTATCTCGGCGCAGTGCTGTTCCAGATCGGTTCGTTGGCATTCAGCTTCCTGGTGCCCGCGTTGGCCGGCTACATCGCCTTCGCTATCGCCGACCGGCCTGGCATCGCTCCCGGCTTCACAGCCGGCGCGGTCGCCGTGTTTGTCGGTGCCGGATTCATCGGCGGCCTGGTCGGTGGTCTCATCGCCGGCGTCGTCGCACTCTACATCGGCCGGATCGCCGTCCCGCAGTGGCTGCGGGGCCTGATGCCGGTGGTGATCATTCCGCTGTTCGCGACGCTGGTTGTCGGAGCACTGATGTTCATCGTCCTCGGTCGTCCGCTCGCTGCGATCACCTCCGGTCTCACCGACTGGCTCAACGGACTGTCCGGCAGCTCGGCCATCTTCCTCGGCATCATTCTCGGCCTGATGATGTGCTTCGACCTCGGCGGACCGGTCAACAAGGCGGCTTACGCCTTCGCTGTAGCCGGACTCAACGTCAACGACCCGGCCACTTTGCGCATCATGGCGGCAGTCATGGCTGCCGGTATGGTTCCGCCACTGGCCATGGCACTTGCCTCGACGGTGCTGCGTCCCAAGCTCTTCAGCGAAGCCGAACGTGAGAACGGAAAGGCTGCCTGGTTGCTGGGTTCGGCATTCATCTCCGAGGGCGCGATTCCTTTCGCCGCTGCCGACCCGCTTCGCGTGATCCCCTCGATGATGGCGGGCGGCGCCGTCACCGGTGCGCTGATCATGGCTTTCGACGTCACTCTCAGCGCCCCGCACGGCGGGATCTTCGTCTTCTTCGCAGTCGGCGGAATCGGCTGGTTCCTGGTCTCGCTCGCCGCGGGAACCGTGGTAGCTGCGCTCGCCGTCGTCGGAGCCAAGGAGTTCTTCCGCAAGGGGCCGTCCGATGCCGAACTCGACCCCGAAATCGTGCCCGCTGCGGCATGATCGACAGCAAGCAACGCTGCAGTCACCACTGTTGTCACCAAATCCGCCCAAGGACCCCACAACGTCCGCACCGATAGATTCACAACGAGGAGATCCCATGCCCAGCAAGACAGTTGCCGTCGGTTCCGCAGTCGGCCTCCACGCCCGCCCCGCCGCTCTCATCGCCGAAGCAGTCGGAGCCTCCGGCGCCACGGTCACCCTCGCAGTCGCCGACGGCGAACCGGTGGATGCAGGTTCGGCACTGATGATCATGACGCTCGGAGCCGCCAAGGACACCGAAGTCACCATCGAGTCCGACGACGCCGACGCACTCGCCAAGGTCGCCGAACTGGTAGCCGCTGATCTCGACGCCTGACCTGATGTCAGTCGGTGCTGTGTAGCGGGCCGGACACTCTCACGGAGTCAGTGCGAGTGTCCGGCCCAGCCAGTCCATTTCGAGTTCCAGAGCAGTGCCCCACACATCACCCGAGTGCCCGCCGGGAAGGGTGTAGTAGTCCACGTTCATGTCGGCGGCGCGCGCAGCCTCGAACATGACCTCCTGCTGAGGGCGGTAGATGTCGTCGTCTTCACCCGCGACAAATACACCAGACAACTGCGGATACCGATTCTGCGCCATCAGGTCTCGGGCGTTGACCGCGTCGAAAGCGTCTTCGTCGCCGTTGAACATCGCAGCCACAGTGTCCTCGTGGTCACCGGTCGACGGTTCGTCCTGGCCGGAGAAGTCCAGGAACGACGGGTATCGGTCCGGGAAGTTCACGGCCATTTCGATCGCGCATGTCCCGCCGTACGAAAACCCACCGATAGCCCATTGCGCAGCGTCCGGATTCACTTGAAGGTTCGATTCGATCCAGTTCGGGACGTCCTGGTCCAGATACGTCGCGACGTTGCCGAGCACAGAATCCATGCAGCCGGGGTTGGCGTCGTAGTCCCCCAACGCGTCGGGCACCACCACCACGGGAGCAAGCCCGGAATGCCTCGATGCATAGGCGTCGACGGTGGTCGCGAGACGGCCACTGTCCAGCCAGTCGCTGGGGCTGCCGGGCTCACCCGCCACCAACACCAGGACGGGCAACTCGGCACGTGGATCGGCAAGATAGGCCGGCGGGAGATACAGCGTCGCCGGCCTCGCGTCGAATCCCGAAACGTTTCCTGGAATCGACGCTTCCGTCACGACGCCGTTGCTCGGCATCCGCACCGGAACCTGCCAATGAGTTTCGGTGGGCAGTCCCCGTTGTAGCCAAGGTTCGGCCCCGGGGAGTGAATCGAAGGCAACGTGCTCGACCGAGCCGACCGGCCAGTGCCCGACCAGTGAGCCGAGTGTGGGATAGGTGCCGGTCTGGGCGTTGACCTGACCCACTGCGACGATCGCGGCCAGACCGGCGAATGCCGTCACCGAAAGGCCACGCGCAAGTCCTGGGCGCCGAAGGAGAACGAGTGCGGCGCCGATGACTCCGAATATCGCCAGCGCTATCCAGACAAAATTCGACGCCGGTAGCTGCGCGGGCAACGGCCGAAAGCTGAGCCACACGAACATCGCGCCGCCGGCAGACCCGACCACTGACAAGCCCAGTGCGACAAGCACGGCCCGACGCGGCAACCAACGAAGCAAAAGCAGCGTGCCGACGCCGACGAGGACGGAACCAACGAGCAGCGCTGCGGTGATGTGTCCGTGCTCGAGTGAGATACGCGAGAGCCGCGTCAGGAGTTGATGCCCGTGCATTCGTTCCAGTATCCACATCTACCGGCAGTCTGCGAATTCGTGGAATTGGTGGGAATCAGCGGCGTCGTCGAGATCTCACGAACGCCGCGCCCCCGAGCGCGCATCCTGCCGCGACCAATCCGGCCCACACGAATGTCCATGGATCGACCCCGACGCCGACCGAACCGGCAGACGAGTCAGCCGTCGATTCGGTCGCTTCCACGAGCGCGCGCATCACGTGAACCGGCGGCAACGCTCCGCCGGTAGATTCCGATCCGATCAGAACATCGCCCGCGTCGTTGAATGCCACGGCCTCGCCCTGAGGCTCCGTCGGGAGCGGGATCCGCAGGGGTTCGGTATCGGTGAGCGTCGCGCCGATTCCGCCGTCCACGACTTCGTACAGGTACAGATCGGAGTAACTCCGAAGCGCGATCGCCGAACCGTCCGACGACACCGCTCCCCCGGTGAACATCACCGACACGGGCTTCTCCGGTCCGAGAGATACGGCTCCGACGCGCTCGAGCGGCGTCGGGCCGGGTTGCGCCAAGTCACTCAGTTTCTGATCCCCGACGGGTGTGTAGACACTGCTGGAGCCGAACAATTCCTTGGTCACGACAAACACATGGCCATCAGGGTCGAGCAGAATCGATTCGGTGTCGTGCGCGCCGTCCGGGTACGTGAGGCGGTGCAACGTACCGTCACCGGAATCGAGGTCCATCGTGATGAACGCCACCGTGTCGCGGGTTCGGAGGTTGTCGCCGGTATCCGACAGAACGAGCGTCCGACCACTCACCGCAAGATCTTCGACGTCGTATGGATCAATCGGAACCGGAATCTGTTTCTGGACAACACAGTTCAGGTCCATTTCGAACACGAAGTCGTCACTGCCACCGTCACCCATCGCGTAGATCCGATCGTCGACGACGACCATCCCCGACAACTCCTGGAGCGCAGGATCGGTAGGTGTACAGAGTGGGGCGAACTCGCTCGGCTCGAACGACGACGCCTGTGCGAGCGCTCCGGGAAGCAGTGCGGTTGCCGTAGTCGCAGCAAGCACCGCGACCACGACCCCGAAACTACGCACTAGGTGCGTACTCCACCAATGCCGAGGCCAACATCTGTGGCACGCGTGCGTGCACCCGCGTTCCCGCCTCTTCGTGAGTCGATTCCAAAATCGTTCCGTCCGAGTGGATTCGAGCCATCAGATCACCGCGCGTGTACGGCACCAGCACGTCGACCTCGACCTCCGGCCGAACCAGCACCTCGCTGAGATGTGCTCGTAGTTCAGCGATTCCTTCACCGGTCCGCGCCGAGACGAACACGGCACCAGGCAGCAGACCACGTAGTTGCGTCAAGGTAACCGGATCTGCCGCGTCGATCTTGTTGACCACGATCAACTCCGGCGGAGCCTTCGAATCCGTCTCGCGCAGAACATCGGTGACGACTTCCCGCACAGCCTTGATCTGTTCTGTCGGCAACGGATCCGAACCGTCGACGACGTGCAGAAGCAGATCCGCGTCGGTCACTTCCTCGAGAGTCGAGCGGAATGCCTCGACCAACTGAGTCGGAAGGTGTCGCACGAAGCCGACCGTGTCGGTGAGTACGTACTCGCGGCCGTCGTCGAGTGCGGCGCGGCGAGTTGTCGGGTCCAAGGTGGCGAACAACGCGTTCTCCACGAGCACACCGGATCCGGTGAGCGAATTGAGCAGACTCGATTTGCCCGCGTTGGTGTATCCGACGATGGCGATCGACGGGATGTCACTCTGCAGTCGACGGGTCCGCTTGGTGTCGCGAGCGGCCTTCATGCCCTTGATCTCGCGGCGCAGTTTTGCCATGCGCTCACGAATACGGCGACGGTCCGTCTCGATTTTCGTCTCACCGGGACCACGCAGGCCCACACCTCCGTTACTGCCGGCACGGCCACCGGCCTGGCGCGACATCGACTCGCCCCAACCACGCAGACGCGGGAGCATGTACTCCATCTGAGCGAAAGCCACCTGGGCTTTACCCTCACGAGACGTGGCGTGCTGAGCAAAGATGTCGAGAATCAGAGCCGTCCGGTCGATGACCTTGACCTTGACGATCTTCTCCAGCGCCGTGAGCTGCGCCGGCGTCAGCTCACCGTCGCAGACGACGGTGTCGGCGCCGGTCGCCAGGACTACTTCGCGCAGTTCCTGAGCCTTGCCGGAACCGATGTAGGTGGCAGCGTCGGGTTTGTCGCGGCGCTGAACCAGTCCTTCGAGGACCTCGGAGCCGGCCGTCTCGGCCAGTGCGGCCAGCTCGGTCATGCTCGCCTCGGCCTGCTCGGCAGTTCCCTGCGTCCAGACGCCGACCAGGACAACTCTTTCGAGTCGAAGCTGGCGGTACTCGACTTCGGTGACGTCCTCGAGCTCGGTCGACAGACCGGCCACGCGGCGCAGGGCGCCGCGATCTGCGAGTTGCATCTCACCGGTCGACGGGTTGCCCGATGCGGACGCTGCCGTGTATTCGGCTTGCGCGTACTCGGACTGCTCGTGAGCGGTGGACTCTTCGTTTTCATGTGTGTTCGTCATACAAGATCCATGGTCCCACGAAACCTGGCCACAGTGCATCCGTATTTCCTGCAGGCGTATTTCCCGCGGGCGATATCACACGAGCGATTGCCACCAGGCATCGCTGATCGTCCCGTTCGCCACCAGAACCGAGGGCCCCCGCAACGACCCTTCGCCGCCTTCGACGGTGACCTGCACTTCGCCGCCGAGCACGCGCACCAGCACCGAGCCTTCGTCGCGGCCGTCGAACTTCAGCGCCGCGGCCGCAGCTGCGACCGTTCCCGTTCCGCAGGAACGAGTCTCGCCCACGCCACGCTCGTGTACGCGCATGTGAACCCCACCGTCGTGGATCGGCGTCACGATCTCGATGTTGACCCCGTGCGGGAAGAACCCCGGATCGAAGCCCGGAGAAACACTCAAATCGAGCGCACTCAAAACTTCTGCCGTCACGTGCTCGTCGACACACGCCAAATGCGGATTACCGACGTCGATGCCGACGCCGGCGAAGACGCGGCCGTCGATTGTTGCCGAACTGGTGCCGAGGTCCTTGATCGGGCCCATCGCCACGGTCACGTCACCATGTGTGGCGTCGTAGCCGTGCACCACGACCGGACGCGCTCCGGCACGACTGCCGACCACGAACTCGTCCTTGCTCTCCAAGCCCGAGGCCTTGAGATAGTGGGCGAATACGCGAACTCCGTTTCCGCACATCTCCGCGATGGAGCCGTCGCTGTTGCGGTAGTCCATGAACCAGTCTTCGGCAGCGACGCCGTCGGGCAGCGCACCGAGCACGCCCGCGTCCGCAAGTGCGCCTGCCCGGGCGACACGAAGGATGCCGTCGGCGCCGAGGCCACGCTGACGATCACACAACGCTGAAACTCGCGCCGGCTCGAGATCGACCCGAACGTCGAGGTCAGGGAGAACAACGAAGTCGTTCTGCGTGCCGTGGCCCTTACTGAAATCCATGGTCGCCATCCTATCCGGACCTACCGACCGACTCACGCAGGTGACGCGGTGACCACGACGTTCTGTTCGTAGGTGAATCCGGACGGCAACGAGGGGTCGGGCACGGTTGCGCCGCCGCAGGTCACGAGGACCAGCCTGGGCGCACCCGTTTCGGAAAAGAACTCGGCCGGCAAAGCCACCTTTTCGTACAGCTTCAGGCTCGCTGCGTGATAGGTGAACATCGTTCCGGTGTCGTCGCTCACGTAGATCGGTGTTCCGGGCTTCATCTGGTGCAGCGCCCACAAGGCGCCGTGCGTGCGATCACCGTCGTCGACGTGGCCGGCAACAAGATTGGTGCCCTCCGAAGATCCGAACTGCACGCCGTTGGTGAAATGCGAAACCTTGTCAGGATGCGGAAGGATCATTCCGCGGTTGGCGCCGAACCCACTGGTCACGATGTCGGCTCGCACATCCAGATCGGGAATCGCAAGCGTGTTCGGCGGCAGATCCGTTGGCGCAGGCGCCCAACTCGCCCCTGGATCGGTTGGAGCTCCCACGTCGAAGGGTGCTTCGGGAACAGGTGCGCTGATGGGCTTCCCGGCCGCACTCACCGCAAAATAGACGAGCACCCCGCCGACCGCGAGAAATGTGACGAGCAGTAGGAGAAGCGGCAGCCGACCCGCGCGTCGGCCTCTCGGTCGCGCGTGTGTCCCGGTCTGCGCCATGTTCGTTGTCCTCCAGTCCGTCGATCGCGAAACGAATGGATCGCGAAAGAGCTAACTGTAAGATAGCTGATCGGCACGATCGTGTTACAGGCCGCGATCTGCTAGGGCAGCGAAGGCCGAGCGAGCCAGCTCCGGATCGGCACCGTCGAGCCAGTGCACGCGTGCGTCACGACGGAACCATGATCGTTGGCGGCGAACGTAGCGCCGCGTCCCGATGAACGTCCGTTCGAGTGCTTCGGCCAAATCGTATTCACCGTCGAAATGTGCGAGCACCTGTGCGTAGCCGATGGCTCGCGGCGCTGTGACGCCCTCACGCAATCCTTGCTCGACGAGTACGGCGACTTCGTCGACAAGTCCGCCTGAAAACATCAGCTCGGTTCGCAACCGAATCCGGGCGTCGAGTTCTTCCGTATCCCGATCCACGCCGAGAATGCGGGTTCCCCAACGAGGGTCACCGATCTGCGGAGCTGAGGCCGCGAACGGCAGACCTGTCAGCTCGACGACCTCGAGCGCCCGAACCATCCGCCGGCCGTCCGTCGGCAGTATCGACGCCGCCGCTACCGGATCAGCAGCAACAAGCGCCGTATGCACCGCACCGACCCCACCGTCGGCCAGCACTGCCTCCCACTTCGCGCGAACTTCGGGATCCGTTGCCGGAAAGGACCATTCGTCGAGTAGGGACTGGACGTACATCATGGATCCGCCGACGATCACCGGAACCTTGCCCTCCGCGATCAGATTCTCGGCGATCGCGATCGCGTCGCTTTGATAACGCGCGACGGTGGCGGTCTCCTTCACGTCGAGAACGTCGAGCAGGTGATGCGGAATCCCGCGACGCTCGGCCGGCGTCAGTTTGGCGGTCCCGATATCCATGCCGCGATAGAGCTGCATCGCGTCGATGTTGATGATCTCACCGCCGAATTCTTCGGCCAGTGCCAACGCGAGATCGGACTTTCCCGACGCGGTCGGACCGACAACTGCGATCGGGCGAAGTTCTTCAGGGACGTTCACGGCCGCCACGTCCCGACGTGGTAAGCGACGCCGAACGGCGCGTCGCTGTAGTCGACCACCGAACGTGTCGTGGTTGACCGAGACGAGTCCATGAAGACACCGGCCAGGACCTGCCACGCCGCACGCCCCTGGGCTCCGACACTCCGGCAGAGCTGCGGATCGAGAGCAAGAAGCGCCTCCGGGTCACCGGCGGTCAGGGCATCGTCGATGGCTGATTGCACGCCAGCGGCGCGCTCGTCGAAGCTTCCGGGCGCCTTTGCCGTCAGCGTGGACGCACCGTCAGCCACGATCAGAAGCCCTTGCGGTCGGTTGTCGCTGTCGAGTTGCTTGCGCAGCTGCTGCCCGAATTCACGACATTCATTCACCGACGCCTTTGCACTGACGACGTGCATGTCGACGGTGATCTCCACGTCCGCTCGGGCACGCAGCCAGCCGGCAACAAGGGCGCACAGTTCGAGAGATGGCAGCGGTTCACCTGCCGCATCCGCGTCCAGGGACGTCCGGACATCGGCACCGAATCCCGCGAAAGTACCGATCTGCCCACGTCCGACGCCCGATCGCCAGAGTTCGCCTGCATTCTCGGGTTCTGCATTCTCGGGGCCGACACCGACGCCCACCCAGTGAACCGCCTCGTGAGAGAGCCGGCGCACGGCGGCCGTCGCCGCGGCGCGCACCTGAGCAGACTCGGCCGAATCACCGGACAATTCCGGCACGAGTAACGGCGCCGAGGGGACGAGAACAGCGGAAGTCAACACAGTTGCCACGCTAGTCGACCCCGAGGTGGCGACCTCACACCCTCTTACCTGATTCAATAGTCGGAGAACGTGAGTACCGGGTTCAATGGAACCAGGAATGCGATCAGGCAGCCGTGACGCGCGGCAGAGACGAGGACCGATGACCGAGAACAGTGAACCCACCACCGGCGCCGACAGCAGTTCGGCCAGCCCGAGCCCGGCAGCACCCAAACCCGGTGCTCCCAAACCTGGTGGACCACGCCCCGGTGCGCCCCGCCCCGGAGCACCTCGCCCCGGCCCGGCAGCCTCGCATGCCGTCACCGCCGCGCCGGCCAGCGACCCGAGCAAGTTCGGCCGCGTCGAGGAAGACGGAACCGCCTGGGTGAAGACCGCTGACGGTGAACGCCAGATCGGTTCGTGGCAGGCCGGCGACGCCACCGAGGGCCTCGCCCATTTCGGTCGTCGCTACGACGACCTCGCGACCGAGGTCTCACTACTCGAGGCTCGACTGACGTCGGGCGCCGGAGACGCCAAGAAGACCAAGGCTGCCGCCATCGCTCTATCCGAATCCCTCTCCACCGCTGCCGTGATCGGTGACCTCGACGCTTTGGCCCGCCGACTCGACGTGATCGTTGCCGGGTCCGACGAGGCCGCAGCACACGCGAAGGAAGAGAAGGAACAGTCTCGCGCCGCGAGCACCGCCCGCAAGGAGGCCCTCGCAGTCGAGGCCGAACAGATCGGTTCGGAGTCGACCCAGTGGAAGACCGCGGGTGATCGACTGCGCGAGATTCTCGACGAGTGGAAGACGATTCGCGGAATCGACCGCAAAGTCGACGACGCACTGTGGAAGCGGTACTCCAAGGCTCGCGAGTCCTTCAACCGACGGCGTGGAGCGCATTTCGCCGAACTCGATCGTGATCGTGCGAGCGCCCGTTCGACGAAGGAAGAACTGGTCGAGCGCGCCGAGAAGCTGTCGACCTCCACTGAATGGGGACAGACCGCTGGAGAATTCCGCGATCTGCTCAGCGAGTGGAAGGCTGCCGGCCGCGCACCGCGCGAGGCCGACGACAACCTGTGGAAGCGCTTCAAGGGCGCTCAGGACGTGTTCTTCGCCGCACGCAACGCTGCTGCATCCGAGCGCGACGCCGAATTCGAGCAGAACGCAGTCGCGAAGGAAGAGCTGCTCGCTGCGAACGCGAACATCGATCCGGCACACGGACTCGAGAACGCTCGTGCAGCGCTGCGCGACCTGCAGGAGAAGTGGGACGCGATCGGCAAGGTGCCGCGCGACCGGATGCAGGAACTCGAAGCGAAGCTCCGGGCCATCGAAACCAAGGTGCGCGACGCCGTCGACGCCGAGTGGCGTCGTACCGATCCGGAAGCACTTGCCCGGGTCGCGCAGTTCAAGGAGCGGGTCAGCCAGTTCGAGGAGCAGGCCGCCAAGGCTCAGGCTGCCGGCAAGACGAAGGACGCCGAGAAGGCTCTCGCTCAGGCAAAGCAGTGGCGTGAGTGGGCCGAAGCAGCCGAGAGCGCTGTCAGCGAGTAGCAGACGACAAACGAGTACGACTACAACGCCGGCTGACTCCGAAAGGAGTCAGCCGGCGTTGTAGTGCGCTATTGGCTAAGAGAACTTCCGTGTCAGCCGACGTTCCATTCCTGATGCTTCTCGGCTTCAGCCGCAGCGATCCGGCGTTGCTCCTCGGCGGCGAGCTGAATGTTGGTTCGCGTCCAGACCACCTTGAGCCAATGGAACGTCAAGAACACGACGGCAAACCATCCGATGACCAGCCCGATCGACGGTCCTGCCACGTTGAATCCGGCGGGAATGGTCTGACGTGACCAGACGGCCATCATTCCCAGAGCACTCGCCACGGCACTACCGGCCAGCGCGACCCACGCCAGACTCCAGCGCCGCGTCACGAGTGCGAGCATCGAGAATCCGATGCCGAAGATGACAACGAACCACACGAACAAGCGTGAGAACAGTGCAATCCGTTCACTTTCCGCGTCCTGGTTGTACGCGAGCACATCCCAGCCGTTCGCCACTCCCGCATGGGGCAGTGCAAGGGTGCCGACCAGCACGAGCACCGCAACCGCGACAACCATGGCGCGCGCACCCGGATCGATTTCTCCCGCGACCTTGCGTTCCGCGTCGTCGAGGTCCTTGCGGTAGCCCTCGAAGGCGTCGTCGCCCGGCTGAGGTGTCTTGTTCTCGTGTTGCGAGGTCATGCGTTGCATCCCATCTGGACGGGTTGTGGGGCTGGGGCACCGATCTTCGGTAGTCCGAGACCTACGCCGATGGGCGGGGTCTTGGGTGTGATGCCCTTTTCGAACGAGTCACCGGCGCGGGTCCGACGGTGTGTGAGCACTCCGTCATCTGCCACGAGGTGATGGGGGGCTCCGTGGGTGACGACGACCGTCACCACGTCGCCGGGTCGGATTGTGCCGTCGAGGTTTCCCTCGGGTCGGAAATGCACCAGGCGGCCGTCTCGCGCGCGACCACTGAGACGGTGAGTCGCTGCGTTCTTGCGGCCCTCCCCCGCGGCCACCAGCAGTTCTACCTCGGTGCCGACGAGTTTGCGATTTTCCTCGATGTTCACTTCTTCCTGGACCGCGAGCAATCGCATGTAGCGTTCCTGGACAACCTCTTTGGGGAGTTGATCGGCCATCTCCGCCGCCGGCGTGCCCGGGCGCTTGGAGTACTGGAAGGTGTAGGCGTTGGAGAATCGCGCCTTACGCACGACGTCCAGCGTCTCCTCGAAATCCTCTTCCGTCTCCCCCGGGAACCCGACGATGATGTCCGTGGTGATGGCGGCGTGCGGCATTGCGGAGCGTACTTTCTCGATGATCCCGAGGTACTTCGACTTGCGGTACGAGCGCTTCATCGCCTTGAGAACCTTGTCCGAACCGGACTGCAACGGCATGTGCAGTTGTGGGCAGACGTTGGGAGTGGTTGCCATCGCTTCGATGACGTCATCGGTGAACTCTGCCGGGTGCGGCGATGTGAACCTGACCCGTTCGAGGCCGTCTATGTGTCCACATGCCTTCAAGAGGGAAGCGAAGGCTCCGCGATCGCGCGGTTGCTCCGGATCGGCGAACGACACGCCGTAGGCGTTGACGTTCTGTCCCAGCAGGGTCACTTCCGAGACACCCTCGTCGACGAGTGCCTGCACCTCGGCCAGGATGTCGCCGGGACGTCGATCCACTTCCTTGCCACGCAGGGCCGGAACGATGCAGAACGTGCACGTGTTGTTGCAGCCCACCGAGATGGAAACCCAACCTGCATAAGCAGATTCGCGCTTGGCTGGCAGTGTCGACGGAAACGCCTCGAGTGCGTCGAGGATTTCGACCTCGGCGCGCTGATTGTGACGCGCACGGTCGAGCAGCGCGGGAAGCGAGCCGATGTTGTGAGTGCCGAAGACGACATCGACGAACGGTGCCTTCTTGACGACGATGTCACGATCCTTCTGCGCCAGGCACCCACCGACCGCGATCTGCATGTCGGGGTTCGCCTCCTTGTTCGGGGCGAGCTGGCTGAGGTTGCCGTACAACTTGTTGTCCGCGTTCTCGCGGACCGCACACGTATTGAAGACGACAAGATCAGGATCGGTTCCGGTCTCCGCCTTCGAATACCCGGCGTCCTCGAGCAGACCGGACAGTCGCTCGGAATCGTGAACGTTCATCTGACAGCCGTACGTCCGCACCTCGTAGGTGCGAACAGGCGTAGCAGTTGCCTCCGGAACTGCAGTCGGCTCCGGAAGTGCAGGGGACATTTCGTCGATCAGTGACACGCTTCAGCCTAGCTCACGTCCACTACGACGTGTAATAACGCCCTGATAAACAGCCGAAACGCGACATAAACGTCGTCACAGTAAAATTTCCATTACATATGGCAAGAACCATGGCGAAATCACGGGCGTCGACGCAAACTACGCCTAAGGTTCTCGTTTATGACCCAAGCCGACGATGCGACGACGCCGACCACCTCCGGCGATTCCACATCCATGATTTCGATGACCTCGGTGAACAAACACTTCGGGGAACTTCACGTCCTGCAAGAGGTCAATCTCGAGGTACCCAAGGGCCAAGTGGTGATCGTCCTCGGTCCGTCGGGCTCCGGTAAGTCGACTCTGTGCCGCACCATCAATCGCCTCGAACCCATCGACTCCGGCACCATCGCCGTCGACGGCAAGACGCTCCCCGAAGAGGGCAAAGCACTTGCCGCACTTCGTGCCGACGTCGGGATGGTCTTTCAGTCTTTCAACCTGTTCGCGCACAAGACGATCCTCGAGAACGTCATGCTCGCACCGATGAAGGTCCGCAAGGCAAAAAAGGACGAAGCCAAGAAGACCGCGCAGGCGTTGCTCGAACGTGTCGGTATCGCCAATCAGGCCGACAAGTACCCGGCGCAGCTTTCCGGCGGTCAGCAACAGCGTGTCGCCATTGCTCGCGCTCTTGCGATGCAGCCGAAGGTGATGTTGTTCGACGAGCCCACCTCCGCTCTCGACCCCGAGATGGTCAACGAAGTCCTCGACGTCATGACCTCCCTCGCGAAGGAAGGCATGACCATGCTCGTGGTCACGCACGAGATGGGCTTCGCGCGCAAAGCCGGCGATCGTGTGCTGTTCATGGCTGACGGCCAGGTCGTCGAAGACACCACGCCCGAAGAGTTCTTCACCCATCCCAAGTCGGATCGGGCCAAGGACTTCCTCGGCAAGATCCTCACGCACTGATTACAGTCTCCCCTCCGACAGTCCTGTCCTCGTCCACAAGACAACTTGCTCGACTGCACCGTTCACCTCGGCTGCACCGTTCATCTCGACTGCACTGTTCGTGTGTCGACAACTGAGAGGATCTTCATGAAGATCAATCGTTCCGTCCGTTTCGGAATCGGAATCATGGCCATCGCGTTCGCTGCCACGGCCTGTGGCGGCGGCGAGGAGAACAAGTCGATCACCGAGAGCGCTTCCGATGGCACTCTCACCGTCGGCATCAAGTTCGATCAGCCCGGCCTCGGTCAGCGCAACCCTGATGGCACCTTCTCCGGCTTCGACGTCGAGGTAGCCCGTTACATCGCAAACGAACTGGACGTAAAGCCCGAAGGCATCACCTTCAAGGAATCTCCGTCAGCCCAGCGCGAGACCCTGATCCAGAACGGCGAGGTCGACTACATCGTCGCGACATACTCGATCACCGACACGCGCAAGGAAAAGGTCAGCTTCGGCGGCCCGTACTTCATCGCAGGCCAGTCGCTGCTCGTTCGCTCCGACAACACCGACATCACCGGCCCCGATTCCCTGACCGGCGGCAAGAAGCTCTGCTCGGTGTCGGGTTCGACTCCGGCGCAGAACATCCAGGACAACTACGCCAAGGACGTCCAGCTCCAGCCGCTCGACACCTACTCCGCTTGTGTCGAGGCTCTGCGCAACGGCGCTGTCGACGCTGTCACCACCGACGACATCATCCTCGCCGGCTACGCTGCCCAGTACCCGGGCGAGCTGAAGGTCGTCGGAGAACCGTTCACGACCGAAAAGTACGGTGTCGGCCTGGCCAAGGACGATTCCGAGGGTCGCGGCAAGATCAACGATGCCATCGAGAAGATGATCTCCACCGGCGCGTGGGAAGAAGCCTTCAACAACACCGTTGGTGCTTCGGGCTACCCGATCCCGGCCCCGCCCACCGTTGATCGTTACTGACCTGCTTTTTTCACCGTCAATCTCGCTGCGGCTCCCCACTTCGGGAGCCGCAGCGCGTGACGCCACCAACGGAGATCCCGTGATCTGGGGAGACGGCAAGTGAACCTTCTGAGCAAGTACGGCGACCAGATTCTGGAAGCCTTCTGGACCACGATCCAGCTGACGTTCTTCTCCGCGATCGGCGCCGTCATCATCGGTGTCCTGATCGCGGCCATGCGCGTGTCACCGGTTCCGGTCGCCCGATTCCTGGGTACCGCGTACGTGACCGTGTTCCGCAACACCCCCCTGACACTGATTCTGCTGTTCTGTCTGTTCGGTCTGTCGCAGACGCTCGGAGTCAATCTCGCCAAGTCGGACTCACCGACGTTCTTGACAGACAACAACTTCCGACTCGCAGTACTCGGCCTCAGTGTCTATACCGCCGCGTTCGTGTGTGAGTCACTTCGATCGGGAATCAATACCGTTCCGGTCGGCCAGGCCGAAGCGGGCCGATCACTCGGTCTGTCGTTTGCACAAAATCTTCGGCTGATCGTCCTGCCTCAGGCATTTCGCGCGGTCACAGCACCGCTGGGTAGCGTACTGATCGCACTGACCAAGAACTCGACCATCGCCGCGGTGATCGGCGTATCCGAAGCGTCAGCGCTGATGAAGAAGATGATCGAAAACGAAGCGGCGATCTTCGTCGTCGGTGGAATCTTCGCTGTCGGTTTCGTGATCCTGACACTTCCCATGGGCTTGATCTTCGGCAAGCTGAGCAAGCGATTCGAGGTTTCACGATGAGCAACCGCGCAACAGTCCTCTACGACGCGCCAGGTCCCAGAGCGCGAAATCTCTACCGATTCGCATCCCTTGTCGTCGCTGCACTCATGGTCGCAATCGGTTACGTCATCTACCGCGCACTCGACGAAAAGGGCCAGCTGACAGCAGCGAAGTGGGATCCGTTCCTCGAATCCACGTCGTGGACAACGTATCTGATACCCGGCATCCGGGGAACGCTGATCGCGGCTGCGATGTCCATCGTCTTCGCGCTCATCCTCGGTTCTGCCCTGGGTATCGGCCGACTCTCCGAGCACAACATCATTCGGAAGATTTGCGGCGTCATCGTCGAATTGTTCCGAGCAGTACCGGTTCTGATTCTGATGATCTTCTCGTATCAGGTGTTCGCCGAATACGAGGTCTTCAAGTCCAAGTACCTCGCACTCGCGGCAGTCGTCGTGGGTCTGACTCTGTACAACGGGTCAGTGATCGCCGAGATCGTCCGTGCCGGAATCAACTCACTCCCACGAGGGCAAAGTGAGGCCGCCAAGGCATTGGGCATGCGCAAGACGCAGATCATGGTGACGATCCTGCTCCCCCAGGCGGTTACCGCCATGCTCCCGGCACTGATTTCACAGATGGTCGTGGCGTTGAAGGACTCCGCCCTCGGTTACCTGATCGGGTATGTCGAGCTGGTGCGTCAGGCCCAACAGCTCGGCACCTTCTACGGAAACTTCCTGCCGGCGCTCATCGTGGTCGCCGCGATTATGATCGCTCTCAACTCAGCTCTGACCTTCCTGGCAACCAAGGTGGAGAAGCGCCTGCGTTCCGGAAAGCGAAAGGGCAAGGGCCCCATCGCGGCTCCGTCCGCCGACCCAGCCGTTTCGGTTCCGGGTATGGACCTGACCAAGCCGTGAATCAGATGGAGCCGTGAGTCGAATCCGGCCGCGTTAGCGCGAATACACAACAGGGCGGGGGTACCACCGAAATTCGGTGGTACCCCCATCGAGACCAGTCGACGCGTGACCTTGTCACGATCATCGACGGGCTTGTTCTTCAGCTTCCGCCGAACCAGCTCCGCTGCTCGCTCGCGCTCATCTTCCGGATCGATCTGCGACAACGCTTCGGAAGCGACGTCCTGGTCGATTCCTTTGAGCCGCAACTCGACTGCAAGCGCACGCTTTCCCTTGCCCGAGTACGTATGCCGCGAATGAACCCATTGGTTCGCGAAGTCCGCGTCGTCGATCAACCCGATTTCCTGGAGTCGATCGAGGACCTTGGTAATGATCTCGGGTTCGAAGCCGCGTCCGCTCAGCTTGGTTTCCAGTTCGGAGCGGCTGCGCGCCCGGTCGGTCAGGAGGCGCAGGCAAGCATCTTTGGCCTGCGCCTCTGTCCCACCTTCTGCGCGTTGCGACGGCTTCTCGGATCGTTGACGGGATCGACGCCGAGGAGCGCCGTACTCTTCACGAGCATTCTCGCCGTTGTCACCGTCGTCGAAGCTCATGACTGAACTCAGAAGTCGGCGGGAGCTTCGTCGGTTGCAGTGACGTCAGCACCGATACCGAGCTTTTCCTTGATCTTCTTCTCGATCTCGTCACGGATATCGGTGTTCTCCAGCAAGAACTTACGAGCATTTTCCTTGCCCTGACCCAACTGGTCACCTTCGTAGGTGTACCAGGAGCCGGATTTGCGGATGAACCCGTGCTCGACACCCATATCGATGAGCGAGCCTTCCTTGCTGATGCCCTGGCCGTAGAGAATATCGAACTCGGCCTGCTTGAACGGCGGCGCGACCTTGTTCTTGACGACCTTGACTCGGGTTCGGTTACCGACTGCGTCGGTACCGTCCTTGAGAGTTTCGATACGACGGATGTCGAGGCGGACCGAAGCGTAGAACTTCAGTGCCTTACCACCGGTGGTGGTTTCGGGAGAACCGAACATCACGCCGATCTTCTCGCGAAGCTGGTTGATGAAGATGACGGTGGTGCCCGAGTTGTTCATGGCACCGGTGATCTTGCGCAGTGCCTGGCTCATCAGTCGAGCCTGCAAACCGACGTGGCTGTCACCCATCTCGCCTTCGATCTCGGCGCGAGGAACAAGAGCGGCCACGGAGTCGATCACGACGATGTCGAGGGCGCCCGAACGGATCAGCATGTCGGTGATTTCGAGGGCCTGCTCACCCGTATCGGGCTGCGAGACCAGGAGTGCATCGGTGTCGACGCCCAGCTTGGCTGCATAGTCGGGATCGAGTGCGTGCTCCGCGTCGATGAACGCCGCGATGCCGCCGTTGGCCTGAGCATTGGCAACTGCGTGCAGTGCCACGGTGGTCTTACCCGAAGATTCCGGGCCGTAGATCTCGATGACGCGGCCACGCGGCAGTCCGCCGATACCCAGCGCGACGTCGAGCGCGATGGAACCGGTGGGAATGACGGCGATGGGCTGGCGAACACCCTCACCCAGGCGCATCACCGAACCCTTGCCGAAGTTCTTGTCGATCTGCGCCAACGCGAGGTCGAGTGCCTTGTCCCGATCAGGTGCCTGTGGTGCCATCGTGATCCCCATCCTTGTTTCAGTCTTCAGTGCCTGCCTGAGCAGACTCCGTCTCTTCAGCGCCTGCCTGAGCCGACCCTGTTGGTGTGTTGCGATCAGAGTAGATCCGGCCACCGACAGACTTTTCGATCTTGCTTTCGCGCTTGTCGATCACTGTGCTTGTCGATCGCTGTGCTTGTCGATAACTGTGCTTGTCGATAACCGTGCTTGTCGATAACCGTGCTTGTCGATAACCGAAAGTTCGCAGTTACGAAAGGAGCGTCACCACCGAACAGCTTCAGCATAGACGAACACGTGTTCGAACAGAAGATGGGAGACGTTCGACACGCCGAAAAAATCAGCGGCGGGCGGGTGGTACGTCGAACTCCACACAGAGCGCACGCCACACTTCGCGAGGCTCCCAACCTGCTTCGACGGCCTCCGCAGCAGTCATTCCGTCGAGACTCTGGAGTACATGGTCGATCAGCATCGAGTCGCCTCGTACCTGCCCGAACTCTTCGCGCACCATTTCATGAAATTCGGTCAACCGCACAGCCGCCACCGTAGTCCACAGAACGGTGCACCTGCATTCAGGCGCAACATGCTCACGCCGTCACACCGCCGTTGACCACCTGTCGGCACACCGCCACCGGATCGGTGACCTGCGACGCAGTCGCGGCAGCGGACATCGCAGCTTCCGCGAATCGTTTGTCGGAGAGCACCTGCAGTACGGCATCGCGAATCGAGCGGGCATCTGCGGGCCGCACGATCACCGACGTCCCTGCCCGCGCAGCGCGATTGGCCAACTCCCACTGGTCCCCACCCCCGGGAACGACGACCGTCGGCACGCCGGCCAGCAAGGCCTTCGCCAACATGCCGTGCCCGCCGCCGCACACCAACACCGACGCGTCACGCAGCATCGCGTCCTGGCGTCCGAGACCTGCACGAACCCAATCGGGATGCTCGCCTTCGGCTCCGTCGAGCATCGACGCGATCAGTCGCACACCGGCGCCGCCGAGTCCTTCGACCGTGCCCTCGAACATTCCCACTGCGCCGGTGTGCGCCGTGGACGGCGCCACCATGACCAGCGGTTCGTCACCTGGCGGTGGGTCCAGAATCACCTCGGTCGGCTCCCAGAGAAGCGGGCCGACGACGTGAGCGTGCTCCGGCCAGTCGGGACGTGGCACTTCCAGTGCCGGAAGTGTTGCGATCAGGCGAGCATGCGGGCCTGGATCCAGGGCGGGTAGCCCGATGCCGACACGGGCCTGCGAGCGCTGCGCCAACCCTTGCTTGATCGAACGTCCTGTTGCGGCGCGCATCAGGGTGTCGCGAAGTCGACCACGAATTCCGATGCCGGGCGCGAGCCCACTACCGATCGGCGGTAACCCCCGCGACGGTGAGTACAGCGGGTGAGGCGAAAGTTCCACCCAGGGGATGCCGAGTCGTTCGGCGGCCAATCCGCCTCCGGCAGTGAGGATGTCGGAGACGACGAGATCCGGGGAGACGGATTTCAGGTCGGGAAGCAGTTCGGTGGAAATATAGGCGGCGCGCGAATGAATCCGAGCGCCTGCATCAAGATCGTCGTCTCCCGGCCGCGGGGCCAAGCCCTTGAGAGGCTCGGCTTCCACGCCGGCCGCTCGCGCTGCCTCGACCCACCGGGTCCCCGTGTACAGAATCGGGTCGTCGCCGGCCTGGATCAACGCCAGCGACAACGCTATTGCGGGAAAAGCATGACCCGGGTCCGGCCCGGCAACAACGGCTACACGCACCGGATCAGAGTGTCACACCGAGTGAAAGGCCTGTTCCGCCGCACCCAGTGCGCGTTCGCGATCCGAAGCCACCAATCCGATTCTCGTCCTGCGATCAAGGACGTCGTCGACGTCGAGTGCGCCTTCATGCGATACCGCGAAATCGAACTCGGCGCCGCAGATCTCCAAGTCCGCAACCGATCGGAGTCGATCGCTGCTCGCCGCGGCCACGACCTCGGCCTCTGTGCCGTATCGCGCCACCAACGACGCCGGTGCCTTGATCTTTTTCAATTCCACCGGTGATGCAGCGCCTACCAGCGGCAACGCGCGTGTCCGACACGCCCCGGCGCTCAGCGATCCGACCTCGACCGCGGCGTCGACGGCGTCTTCGGCCATCTTGCGGTACGTCGTGAGTTTTCCGCCCACCACCGTGACCAAGCCCGAGTCCGAACGGACTACAGCGTGATTGCGCGAGAGGTCGGCCGTCGAGCCGTCACCGGTGTCCAGCAGCGGACGCAGACCCGCGAAGGTCCCCAAGACGTCCTCACGGGTCAGCGGAACTTCCAACGCCGTGTTCACGGTGTCGAGCAGGAAGTCGATCTCGTCCTCGGACGCCGTCGGTACGTCGGGCACCGGTCCCGGCGCTGCTTCGTCGGTCAACCCGAGGTAGATCCGGCCGAGCTGCGCGGGCAGCGCGAAGACGAAACGGTTGGTCTCGCCGGGAATCGGCACGGTCAGTGCTGCCGTGGGGTTCCCCAATCGCGCTGCATCGAGCACCAGGTGCGTCCCGCGGCTGGGGCGCAGGGTGATGCTGGAGTCGACCTGATCAGCCCAGACACCGGTCGCATTGACCACGACGCGGGCACGCATCAAGAACTCGGACCCGGTCAACTCGTCGCGCAAGGTGGCCGACGTTCCGGATACGTCGTATGCACCGACGCGGGTCAGGATTCGCGCGCCGTGGGACGCTGCGGTTCGGGCGATGCCGACGACGAGGCGGGCGTCGTCGATGAGCTGCCCGTCGAACGCGGTCAAGGCGCCGCGTAAGTTCTTTTGCTTGACCGCGGGAGCCAATTCGCGCGCTCGCGCAGCGCTGACCGTCCGTGATCTGGGTAAAACCGAAGCTGGGGTTCGCGCCGACATGCGCAGAGCGTCACCGGCCAGGAAACCGGTACGCACCAGGGCCTTCCCGAAGAACGACGTTTCGGGCAACAGCGGTACGAGTTGAGGCATGGCGCGAACGAGGTGCGGCGCGGTGCGCGTCATGAGAATGCCGCGCTCGACCGCACTTTCACGCGCTATACCGACATTGCCGGAAGCCAGGTACCGAAGGCCGCCGTGTGCCAGTTTCGAACTCCAGCGGCTGGTGCCGAACGCGAGGTCGTGCTTTTCGACCAGCGCAACACTGAGCCCACGAGTCACGGCGTCGAGAGCGACACCGACACCGGTGATTCCGCCGCCGATGACCAGGACGTCAACCGAATCGCCGTTCGCCAACTGCTCGAGCTCACGAGTACGCCTCTGTGCATTGAGAGCTGAATCGCCGCCTGCTGAATCACTGCCTGCTGAATCTCGAGGGTCCACAGCTATTCTCCCGAATTCTTTGCAGGTGCCAGATACGCAGCGACCGCATGTCTGAGTTGCTCGACCGACGCGTCGGCGGAAAGTTCCGGCGCGAGAGTCGGTGCGGAGATGACGACGGACTGAGCCATCAGTAGAACCATCGCCGCAATCTCGTTGACGCTTCCCTCGCGAATCGAACCGTCTTGTTGACCGGCAGCTACGACGGAAGTGATCAGTTCGAGAATCGACTTCTGGCTCGCGCCGAGTCGGTCCACGATGTAGGTGGTGAGCAACTCTTGATCAGCGTGCCGAATCTTCACGAAGAGCGGATGGTCGCGAATCTGGCCGACGACGTCCCCGATCGCTTCCACGAGCAATGTGGCCGCAGACCCGGTGAAGGTCACCTCGGGCAGCACCGATCGAATCTCCCGGGTGAGCAGATCCGCGACGACGGCTCGCGTGTCCGGCCATCGCCGGTAGACGGTCGGCCGGCTCACGCCGGCGCGACGCGAGATCTCCGCAAGTGTGGTTCGCTGCATTCCGAAATCGAGGACACACGACCTTGCTGCGTCGAGAATCACGTCGTCGATCTCGCGGCTGGGGATGCGCTGACCGTCTGCCTTGCGAGGGACAATTGGGCCATCTGCGTTACGGATTACCATCGTGTGTAACACAATACCGGACAAGTCACCGGTAATCCCGTCGGGACTTGCGAGTTCTCTCGCTCAGAGATCATCAGAAATAGTACAACTCGAAACCAACTGCGCGCTCGGCGTCGAATCCAGGCTTCGGTCCGCTGACCATGTCGATCTGTGCGCGCGCCTGTTCCCGGATCGGCGTGGAACTCAACGCCGCCAGATATCGCGCATGTTCTGCGAGCGAATCCACGGCGCGATCGACCGTCGACGTCACGTCGACGCAGTGGGTAGGAGTCATCGTGTTGACCGCAACCCACCGCACACCGGACCACGGCGCCAGTCCCTGAGCCGTCAATGACGGAAAGATCCATTCGTTCGCCGCATCAGCGGTCGCGTCCAGGACGCTGATCCCGAGCGCTCGGTGATCCGCGCTGTTGAGGTAGCCGGGACCCCAGGTATGGGAGAAGTTCATCGTCACCACCAATTCCGGGCGGTGACGACGAATTGCTGCGGCGAGAGTCGAGCGCAACTCCAAGCCTTCCACGAGACGACCGTCGGGCAGGCCGAGGAACTCCACCTCACTGACACCGACGATCGCGGCCGAGCGACGCTCTTCTTCCTCGCGGACCGGGCCGGACTCCTCGGGCGACAGACCGGCAATTCCGGCCTCGCCGCGCGTGGCCAGGACATATCGCACGTCTTTGCCGCGATCGGTCCACTGCGCCACTGCTGCGGCTGCGCCGTATTCGATGTCATCGGGATGCGCCACGATGACAATCGCGCGCTGCCAGTCCTCGGGGAAGTTTTCCATAGGGCAGATCTTGCCCGTCAGAACCGCGAAGCGGGCGAATTGTCGTCACTTCCCGACATCGCCTTCACCAGGAAATAGATTCCGAAGCCGACGGCGCCGACCACCAGAACCCAGAAAAGGCCCTTGATCAGGGCACCGACCACCGCGAGTGCGACCCACACCAGTACGACGGCCAAAACGATCTTCCAAAACATGCTTACCTCCAACGTGCCGTTGAATATCAGTCGAATCGGACAGGTGCTGCGTCGTCCGTAGAACCAGCCTGACAGGTCTGGCGTGACAAAGCAGCAGCTCAGCGGCAAGTTCAGGTAAAGATCAGGGTTCACCCCGAGACCGGCCCTCACGCAGGTCAGGTGTCCAACCCATCGGAGCTTGCTCCTGGCGTAAACTCGCGAAGTTCGATCCCGTATGCCGAAGGAGCACGTCCGCAGTGTCTACGACCCGTTTCCCCGCTCGCGATCTCGCGCATGTAGCCGTCTTCGCCGCACTCATCATCGCGCTGGGCCTACCCGGGTCGATCAACATCGGCATTTCCGGCGTGCCGATCACACTTCAGTCCATGGGCGTCATGATGGCCGGCGCTCTACTCGGACCGCGCAAGGGTGTTCTCGCCGTCCTGACGGTCATTGCCCTGGGATTGGTCGGTCTACCGGTCCTTGCCGGCGGTCGCACCGCACTCGTGTCTCTCTCGAGCCCGACAGCCGGATTCCTCATCGGTTGGATCCCGACGGCGTTTGTCATCGGATGGCTGACTGCCAAGATGCTGCCCAAGTACCGGATCATCGCGGGCATCGGCATCAACCTTCTCGGCGGCGTGGTCATTCTCTACGCGTTCGGCATCGTCGGAATGATGGTCCGCGGACACATGAGCTTCGTTGCCGCATGGTCGGCCAACGCCGCCTTCATTCCTCTCGACGCCGCAAAAGCGGTCGTCACCGCGTTGGTCGCGTCCCAGGTTCATCGGGCATACCCAGCACTGCTGCGCGACTCGGTGATCTCGTCGAACAAGACCGTGGTGGCGAATTAATCTCCGATGAGTGAGATCGTCTTCGAGAACGTCGGACACAGCTTCGGTGAACGAACGGTCCTGCAGCAGATAAATCTGCGACTGAGCGAGCAGCGAATCGGAATCGTGGGTGCGAACGGAAGCGGCAAGTCGACCCTCGCTCGCATGATCAACGGACTGGTCGTTCCAACGGAAGGACACGTCCACGTCAACGGCTTGGACACGGCGAAGAAGGGCCGCGACGTACGCAAGCAGGTCGGATTCGTCTTCACCGATCCCAACCACCAGATCGTGATGCCGACGGTTGCCGAGGACATCGAATTCTCGCTCCGCCGTAGCGGATTGGGCAAAGCCGAGCGTGCCGCAAAGGTGGCCTCGGTGCTCGAACGCTACGGCCTCGCCGGGCACGCCGACCATCCCACCCACCAGCTTTCGGGCGGGCAGAAACAGCTCCTCGCGCTCGCGGCCATCATGGTGACGGAACCGAACGTACTGGTCGCCGACGAACCCACTACGCTCCTCGACCTTCGCAACTCTCGGCTGATCAGCTCGGTATTCGAGTCACTCGATCAGCAACTGATCGTCGTGACCCACCAACTCGATCTCCTCGAATCCTTCGAACGGGTGTTGGTCGTCGACCAAGGCCGCGTCGTCGCTGACGGCTCCCCCGCCGACTCCATCGATCACTACCGGTCGTTGGTCTCGTGACCACTCTCGGCGTCTACCGACCGGGCTGCTCACTCCTGCACCGGATGCCGACGGGGATCAAGCTCTTCGCCTTGGTCGTGGCCATTCTCGCCGTCTCGATCTTCGTGCGTGAGCCGTGGCAACTGGCAGCTCCCACGATCGTCGTTGTGGCCCTGTACGCGATTGCGCGCATTCCTCCGATGACTGCAATCCGGCAGCTGCGTCCGGCGCTGTGGATGTTGCTCTTCATCGGGGCGTTCCAGCTGGTAGTCGCGGGATGGCAGCGAGCGGCCGTCGTTTGCGGGGTTCTGATCATTTCGATCGCCTTCGCGGCGATCATGGGTCTGACCACACGGATCTCCGAGATGCTCGACGCGATCACCAGATTTCTGACACCCTTGCGACGCTTCGGCGTCAATCCCGAACGGATTGCTTTGCTCCTCGCAATGACGATCCGGTGTATCCCGCTGATGTTCGAGGTCATCACACAGGTGTCCGAGGCACGCAAGGCGCGAGGGCTCGGATTCTCGCTGCGATCCTTCGCAGTGCCGGTCATCGTCGGCACCCTGATGACCGCGGACGCAATGGGTGAAGCATTGGCGGCCCGCGGCGCCGACGACTGAGATTTCGAACAGTGTGCATCGATCAGGCGCGAGAGCCGATCAGTTGTACTTGCGGGTGATGTCGTCCACCTCGCCGATGGCGTCGGCAAGCGCCGAGAGTCGCTCGGCGGCCGCGTGCAGCGCCGAGAGTTCTCGGTTGAACCCCACCAGCGCCGACGGGCTGTGAGGCGCTGTCAGAGCAGCTGCAGAGGTCACCAGATCCTCGTACTGATCCAGCCCCGACTGCAACTCACGGACTGCGCCGTCGATGGTGGGATCAAGAGGTTCGGTTACCTTCGGCGTCGCGGCCACGGCGCGTTCCATCGCGACGACATCCGAAGACACCGCGAACATCGCTCTCAGTGCCGAATCGGCGGTAACAGTGATTTCGTCCAACTCACCGGGGTCGATGGTGTCGGCGCGTCTGAGCACACTCAAGATCTCGAACAGCGAAGTCTCGGCGCCGATGAGGCGCGACATCGGGATGAACGCACGAGACGACGACGGTGGCAACCGCCGGCGAATCGGCGCGGACGGCGGTGGGCCGGAACTCATCGAACGGTAGCGGCCGACCGCGATCACGGCGGGAACCGCGAACAGTGCCGCTCCCCCGCCTGCCACGACCACCGACCACTCGGGAGCCGACGCGACGGCGAGGCCGGCCGTGCCGACCACGGATCCTCCGGACATGAAACCCCAACGCTGAGCGCGTCGGCACGCACGGGCACGCTTGCGCTCGAACTTGGCCCGCGGGTCCTGCCACCGCCGAGCGGCATCCGCCGCCGAAAGCCCGACCTCGCGCAATGTATCCGCGGTGCGTCCCAAGGCTCCGAAAGCGCCGGATACGGAAACGGGAACGGCCGACCGGGGCTCACGCCCAGATCGACCGTCTCGTGAAGAAAACATCAGAGCATCACTGCCGACATCGAGGATTCGGCTACAGCCCGGTCTGACCGGCAGCCGGGGGCTGCTTCTCGACGGACGGAGTCGCGGGAGTGGCTGCTGCGCCGCCGGACGGCAGCGCCTCGCCCTTCATGGATGCACGAATCTGCTCGAGGCGACTGTGCCCTGCCATCTGGACCGAGGCCTGCTGGACCTCCATCATGCGGCCCTGAACGGAGTTCTGGGCGAGCTCGGCCGAGCCGAGTGCGTCAGCGTAGCGACGTTCGATCTTGTCGCGCACAGCATCGAGGCTGGGTGTGTTGCCCGGAGCCGACAGCGTGCTGTCCATGGAACGAAGGGACTCGCTCACGCGCTCCTGCATCTTGGCCTGCTCGAGCTGGCTGAGCAGCTTGGTGCGCTCGGCAACCTTTGCCTGCAGAGTCATCGCGTTCTGCTCGACGGCCTTCTTGGCCTGAGCGGCTGCCTGCAAGGACTGGTCGTGCAGTGCCTTCAGATCCTCGACGCCCTGCTCGGCCGTCACCAACTGGGCCGCAAAAGCTTCTGCAGCGTTGGTGTACTGAATCGCCTTGTCGTTGTCGCCGGCAGCAGCGGCCTGATCGGCGAGGTTGACTGCCTGGCGCGCGTTGGCGTTGAGCTTTTCGACCTCGTCGAGTTGACGGCTGAGCTTCATCTCGAGTTGACGCTGATTACCGATCACCGACGCAGCCTGCTGGGACAACGCCTGATGCTGGCGCTGTGCGTCCTCGATCGCCTGCTGAATCTGAACCTTTGGATCTGCCTTCTCATCGATCTTCGAATTGAAGAGCGCCATCAGGTACTTCCAGCCCTTGACGAAAGGATTAGCCATTGGTTTGATCCTGCCTCCATCTGATGCGCCGCGCCGAACGCGACCCGGAGCGCGACCGTCGCGCACCGAAACAAGGGCTGCGCCCTATCTGCTCTGACCCCACCTGCTGGAAACCGGCGGTTACGTACAAAATCTATCGGTTACGGCCGGTAGTGGCTACGCCGCCGCCAACCTTCGAGCGTTCGGTGCCGGAATCACGACGCGGGTGTCGCGTGCGATAGTCGGCGAACCGGAAGCCGAGACAGAGCCGGAAGCCGACACGGCAGGTTCGGCAACCTGCCGACCAGCTACCGGAGCGCTCTTCTTCGTGGCCAGGGTCTCGCTCACGTCGACCAGCACGTCGGACAGTGGGACTGCGAGCGCATCACAGATCGCCGCCAACAATTCGCTCGATGCTTCCTTACGTCCACGTTCCACTTCGGACAGATAGCCCAAGCTCACACGCGCGCTGTTCGACACCTCACGTAGCGTGCGGCTCTGCGAAACGCGCGTACGCCGGAGACTGTCACCGATTGCCTCACGCAATAGCAGCGCCATCTCGCTCCTCCTTCATCCGTGACCTCATCGTGCATGGTCGTACGTCTTCACAATCGTCAACGTCCGAACACATCCGATTGGTTCCCGAGCCTATCGTGCCGCACGCTCTACGACACGATCACGCAACCGCGACACGGCAGTCGCGACCGCGGTTGTCCGAATCTCCCACCGTTCGCCGCCGAGCGCGAGCGGTTCGCATTCGGTTCCGTCAGGGCCGGCGATACCGAGAAACACTGTTCCGACCGGGTGTCCGTCCTGCTCACTCGGACCGGCGACTCCGGTCAGACCGATACCCCAGTCCGCACCGCACTTCGTCCGGGCACCGAGCGCCAATGCCACCGCCGTGCTCTCGGACACGGGGCCGTCCGTTGCCAGGCGGCTTGGATCCACACCAGCCAGCGTTGCTTTCAGGTCGGTCGCGTACACGACCAGGCCCCCGCGCAGCACCGCGCTCGACCCCGGCACCGACGCGACTGCAGCCGTGAACAACCCTGCTGTCAGAGATTCGGCGGCGGCGACAGTCTGCTTCGCGGCGCCGAGGGCCTCGACAAGTTCGACCACTCCGAGTCCGAGCAGCGGGTCGGTCATGACTCGACTGCGCGAACTCCGGCGCGAAGCCTGATCGCCTGCACGATGTATTCGATTCCCGTCGCCACCGTCAGCACGACGGCAGCGGCCATCAGCAGCCCGCTGACGATGTCCCAACTGCTCGGCAGCGGGCAGAGGTAGAACCCGATTGCAACGGCCTGCACGAGGGTCTTGAGCTTGCCGCCCTTGCCCGCCGGGATGACCGCGTGCCGCAGAACCGCGAACCGCAGCAGCGTGATTCCGAGTTCCCTGGCGATGATCACTCCGGTCACCCACCACGACAGATCACCGAGAACCGAGAGCCCGATCAGCGCGGCTCCGATCAGCGCCTTGTCCGCGATCGGGTCCATGAGTTTCCCGAAATCGGTGACCAGACCGTACTTCCGAGCCAATTGGCCGTCGATCCGATCCGTGATCGCGGCGACGATGAACACGCCCATCGCCCCGAGACGCCACCACGTCGAGTGTCCGCCGTCGACGAACAGAACAACGAGAAACACCGGAACGAGAACCATTCGGATCATCGTGAGAATGTTCGCGATGTTCAGCAACGGAACCGGGTTGTCCGCGACAGGTGTGCCGTCGGACGGGCCGACGGCGGCGCGATGGGCGGCGGTCTGATCACGCGGGGTACTCATCGGATCACCGCACAGGCGGTGAGCCGAACCCGGGATACAGCCGAGCGGCGCGGGAATTGCGTGGGGCGGACAGGCACGCGACTTAGAATATCGGTAGGGCCATTGACTAATGTGCACCACATGACTTCGACCGCGCCGACCTATACCGAGAGCCAGTTGATCGTGCGTCGCGCGCGAACGTCGGACATCCCCGAAATCAAGCGTCTGATCGACATCTACGCCGGCAAGATCCTCCTCGAGAAGAATCTCGTGACGCTGTACGAGGCAGTCCAGGAGTTCTGGGTCGCCGAGCGGGGCGACCAGGTAATCGCTTGCGGCGCACTGCATGTGCTGTGGGCGGACCTGGGTGAGATCCGCACCGTAGCAGTCGATCCGACTGCGAAAGGGCAGGGCGCAGGTTTCCACGTCGTCGACAAACTCATCGAGGTCGCCAAGGAATTGGAGTTGGAACGGTTGTTCGTTTTGACGTTCGAGACCGAGTTCTTCCACCGTCACGGATTCGCGGAGATCGACGGCACTCCCGTCACCGCCGAGGTCTATGCCGAAATGTGTCGGTCCTACGACGCCGGCGTCGCCGAGTTCCTCGATCTGAGCTATGTGAAACCCAACACACTCGGCAATACTCGCATGCTCCTGACTCTCTGAACCGTTCAGACTCTTCAAACACACCTGTCTCGATCACCAGCCTCCGAAAGCGGTTCACGATGTCGTTGTTCCTCGTCGAATACACCTACGCACCCGAGAAGACCCCTCAGCGCGACGAAGTCCGCAGCGATCACCGCGCCTGGCTCGCGGATCTGGTTTCCCGCTCGATCGTTCTGTCATCTGGCCCGTTTGCAGATGGAAACGGCGCGCTGATCATCGTCGACGCCGCTGACGCCGACACCGTTTCACTCCTCTTCACCCACGACCCGTTCGCGATCGCCGATTTGATCGAGAAGGTCCGGATCACCGAGTGGGTTCCGGTGTTGGGTCAGTTCAGCGCCTGAGAGCGTCGGCCTACTCCCCGGCCCGGTCGCGAGTCTTCAACAGGCTCGCGACCGTCGTCACCGCCAATACTCCGATGATCACTCCGAGTGAGAGTGCCGTAGAGATTTCCGGCACGGAGACGTGTTCACCTCCGTTGACGAACGAGAGGGTGTTCTCGTGCAACGCGTGAAGTACCAGTTTCACACCGATGAACGCCAAGATTATCGAGAGCCCGTACGAGAGATAGACCAGCCGTTCGAGCAACCCACCGATCAGGAAGTACAGCTGCCGTAGGCCCATCAGCGCGAAGGCGTTGGCGGTGAAGACCAGATACGGTTCCTGGGTCAGACCGTAGATCGCCGGAATCGAATCGAGCGCGAAGAGCACGTCGGCAAAGCCGATTGCGATGAGCGCCAACAACAACGGAGTCACGACGCGCTTGCCGTCGATCCGGGTGATCAACTTGTCGCCGTCGTATTCCTCGGTAGTCGGCAGCACCCGTTTCACGAGCGAGATGATGCGACTGTCGCGCTTCTCCTCGGCTTCCTTCTCATGCCCGTGATCGCGGATCAGGGTGTACGCGGTGTAGATCAGGAACGCACCGAAGAGGTAGAACACCCAACTGTATGCGTTGATGGCGGCGGCACCGACACCGATGAAGATTCCGCGCATCACCAACGCGAGGACGATGCCGATCAGCAATACCTTCTGCTGGAACTCTCGTGGTACCGCGAAGGTCGACATAATGATCACGAAGACGAACAGATTGTCGACCGAGAGCGCCTTTTCCGTGACATAGCCGGCGAAGTACTCACCACCGTACGTGGTGCCCCAGATCCACATCACGACGAGGCCGAAGACGATGGCGATCGAGATGTAGACCGTCGACCAGAATGCGGACTCCCGGAAGGTCGGCGCATGCGGCGTGCGGACGTGGGCGAAGAAGTCGAAGACGAACAGGCCGAGGATCACCACGATCGTGATTCCCCAAGCCAACGGCGTCACATGCACGGGTTCCTCCGGTCGTCTGTCGACGGCTTGTCCGCCGAGGTGTCCCTACTCGTCTGCGGGTGCCTCATCCGGGTCGCCGCCGCGAATCGACCACAGCAGACCGTCGAGTTCCTCAGGCTTCATGAGTACCTCGCGGGCCTTCGAGCCCTCGCTGGGTCCGACGACGCCACGATTTTCCATGAGGTCCATCAGTCGGCCGGCCTTGGCGAACCCGACTCGCAGCTTGCGCTGAAGCATCGACGTTGAACCGAACTGGCTGGTGATCACCAATTCCACGGCCTGCAAGAGGACATCCATGTCGTCGCCGATGTCGGGGTCGACGTCCTTCTTCTCCCCGGCCTTCTGCGCGGTGACACCTTCGGTGTACTCGGGCTCCGCCTGGTTCTTCGCGAAGTCGACGACCGCCGAGATTTCTTCGTCGGTGATGAACGCGCCCTGCATACGGGTCGGCTTACCCGCACCCATGGGCAGGAAGAGGCCGTCACCCATACCGATGAGCTTCTCGGCGCCTGGCTGATCGAGGATGACTCGCGAGTCCGTCAGTGAAGACGTCGCGAACGCCAGACGAGACGGCACGTTGGTCTTGATCAAGCCGGTGACGACGTCGACGGACGGGCGCTGCGTTGCCAGCACCAGGTGGATACCGGCAGCACGGGCTTTCTGCGTGATGCGGACAATCGCTTCTTCGACGTCGCGGGGAGCGGTCATCATGAGGTCGGCCAGCTCGTCCACAATTGCCAGGATGTACGGGTACGGACGGTAGACGCGCTCGCTGCCCAGCGGGGCGGTGATTTCGCCGGACTTGACCTTGGAGTTGAAGTCGTCGATATGACGCACCCGGTTGGCCTGCATGTCCTGGTAACGCTGTTCCATCTCCTCGACCAACCAGGCCAGCGCTGCCGCGGCCTTCTTCGGCTGAGTGATGATCGGCGTGATCAGGTGCGGGATACCTTCGTACGGCGTGAGCTCGACCATCTTGGGGTCGATGAGGATCATCCGTACTTCTTCCGGCGTTGCTCGGGTGAGCAACGAGACGAGCATCGAGTTCACGAAGCTCGACTTACCCGAGCCGGTCGAACCTGCCACCAGGAGGTGGGGCATCTTCGCGAGGTTGGCACTGACGAAGTCACCTTCGATGTCCTTGCCCAGACCGATCACCAGCGGATGGTGATCGCGTCGGGTGCTCGGCGCGTTCAGCACGTCGGCGAGGCGAACCATTTCGCGGTCGGAGTTCGGTACCTCGATGCCCACCGCGGACTTACCCGGAATGGGGGCCAGGAGGCGGACGTTGTCGGTAGCCACTGCATAGGCGATGTTGCGGGCGAGCGCGGTGATCTTCTCGACCTTGACGCCTGGACCGAGTTCGACCTCGTACCGCGTCACTGTCGGGCCTCGGGTGAATCCGGTAACGGCGGCGTCGATCTTGAACTGTTCGAGGACCTCGCTGATCGCTTCGATCATCGCGTCGTTCGCAGAACTGCGGAGCTTGGGCGGGTCCCCTTCGATCAGCAACGTCGTCGGAGGGAGGTTGTAGTCGCCGTCGGTGACCCGATCGGTGACGAAGTGTTCCTTCTCCTCCGGCTCCGGTTCGGGTTTCGGCACAGGCTTGGCGATAGGGACGGAACGGGCCGGCACCTTGGGGCGCGGCGCCGGAGTCTCCACGACGGGCGCGGCAGCAGCCACGACGGGCTCGTCGGGTACTGCGGTGTCGTCGGCGTTCCACAGACCGAGTACTTCGGTCTTCTTGTCGCCGGATTCGAACTCGTCCGTCGGGTAGTTGTCGATCGGTGCGCGTCGGCTGGTCCGCTTGGCGGGCTTGAGCGGTGGCTCGGCGTAGGTGTCGACCGGGTAGCCGTCGGCGTCGAACAGTGAAGGATCGTAAGCAGATTCGCCGTAGTGGTGCTCGCCGTCCTCGTCGAATTCGGATCCGTAGTCGCCGTATTCGTCCGAGCGATACGAGGCACCGAAGAAGGACTGGAACTTGCTCGGCACCTCACGCAGCGTGGTTCCGGTCAGAAGGAGGATTCCGAATCCGGCGGCGATGACCAGCAGCGGCGCAGACAGCCAGACGGTGAGCCCGTTGGTGAGCGGGCCGCCCACGACGTACCCGACGAACCCTGCTCCGTTGGAGCGACCGGTGGAGTCTGTCGGTGAACCCGAGATGATGTGCCAGAGGCCGAGCGCCGGCAGACCGACCAGCAACGATCCCATGATCAGTCGGGGGCGGATCTCAGGTTTCGGTTCTGTGCGCATCAACAGGATCGCGAGGCCGACGCCGACGATGGGGAGCACGGCCGAGGCCGCGCCGAAGATAGCGCGCACAAGGGTGTCGATGCCGCCGCCGATCGGACCACCGGCCTTGAACCAGACGCCGCCGGCGATGACGACGCTGAATGCGATCAGGCCGAGCGCTATTCCGTCGCGGCGGTGGCCGGCTTCGATCTCGCCGACCTTACTGACGGTGCGTGTGGTGGCGCCGACGCCGCGGGCAGCCAGGGACCACCCGGCTCCGATTCCCTTGCCGACAGCCGCCAACGGGCTGGCCCGCTGAGACGTTTTCGATACCGGGCGGCGCGCGGCCGACGACGTACCGGAGGCCTTCTTGGGCGCTGGCTTGGAGCCTTTGCCCGAGGCCGGGCGCCCACCAGCCCTGGCCGAAGTCGTGACGTTCCGAGGAGTCGACACGGTCCGTGTGGTGCGCGAGGTGCGAGGTTTTGCGGTCGTGCGCGCACTCGGAGTGGAGGCTGACGACCTGGTCGATGCCCTGGACGTGGACGTGCTTGTACTGGATCCCCGGGCGCTCGACTTACCTGCCATGGAGTTCAGGCTAGTCTGTGCGACCCCATCTGGACCATCCGCAACACCAGCAACACTGGTCGCGAGTGCGAAACGTGATCTTCGCAACCCGTCGTTCGAGCGCCACTCAGGTTGAAAAAGGCAATCAGAAACTGCGATCGAGCGACATCACGGATTGGACGTCGGCCAGTTCACCTTTGGCTTCGATCTTCACTTCGTTGCGACCGAATGCGTGCAGCAGCAACTCGGCGGGTTCGCCCTGCAAGACAACACTGCGAGTGCCGGATTTATGGACGACCGCACTCTCGCCGGAGGGAAGTTCGAAAATTACCTCGACAGCGGCCTTGCGGTAGCCCATCTTGCCGATCTGGCGTGCGTACTTCCACAGTTGAGCCTGCCGACCCTCCGACAACGGACGCGGCGCCCAGTTCAGATGTGCGCGGCGTACGTCTTCGTGGTGAACGAACATCTCGGTGGTGTTGACCTGCGCGTCGAGCCAGTACATCGGCGACCATCGCGGCGGCCCGCTCCGAACGTCGTCGAGGATCTCCTCCCACGGACGCGCTGCTGCGGCCTTTCGAACGCTCTCGGTGTGACCGGCAAGAGGGCTCAACATGATTCCGGGAGCGGCGTCGAGACGCCGCTCCCGGACAATCAGATGTGCTGCCAGGTCACGATTGGTCCACTCCCCACACAGTGTCGGAGCATCGGGGCCGAACTCGACCATGCTGTCCACCAGGGCGAGTCGTTCGTCATGAGCGAAGGTCACCTTCGCCAAAGTACTCGAACCGGACCGGGTTCGAGCGGAAGCGACCTGCTGTGCCGAATCTACGGAACCGCGATGACCGTCGGAATGATCATCGGACGGCGGCGGTACTTGTCCGCGACCCAGCGTCCGACGACGCGGCGCACGGACTGCGCGATGCGATGAGCGTCGATGACGCCTTCGCTCGCCAACCGGGCCAGGTCCGATTCCACGAGATCCGCGGCGGCCTTGAGTGCCGTCGGATCGTCGGAGAAGCCACGACCGGACACCTCGGGAGTGCTGACTGCACGTCCTGTCGACTCGTTGATGACGATGGTGATGGCGATGAAGCCGCCTTCGCCGAGTACGAGGCGATCGGAGAGCGTCGGCTCGCCGACGTCGCCGACTGAAAGACCGTCGACGTAGACGTGTCCGACCGGTACGCGTCCGACGATCTCGGCGAGGCCATCGACCATATCGACCACGACGCCGTCCTCAGCCAGCACGATGCGCTCTTCCGGAACGCCGGTGGCCTTGGCAAGGGCGGCGTTGGCACGCAGGTGCCGCCATTCACCGTGGACGGGCATGGCGTTGGTGGGCCGAACCGCGTTGTACAGGTAGAGCAACTCACCGGCGGACGCGTGGCCCGAGACGTGAACCTTGGCGCTCTGCTGCGTCACGACGGTGGCACCGCGCTTGGCCAAGCCGTTGACCACGGCAAAAACGGAGTTCTCGTTACCCGGAATCAGCGAGGATGCGAGAACGACCAGGTCGTTGGCACGGATGTTGATCTGGCGGTGTTCGCCGCGTGCCATCCGCGAGAGCGCTGCCAACGGCTCACCCTGCGAACCCGTCGAAATGAGCACCAGGCGATCGTCGGGAAGGGTGGCGGCGGTGTCGATGTCGACGACCAGTCCGTCTGGCACCGTGAGGTAGCCGAGATCCTGGGCGATCTGCATGTTGCGGACCATCGAGCGGCCGACGAAGACGATGCGACGGTTGTACCGAGCGGCAACGTCGACGACCTGCTGGATGCGGTGCACGTGGCTGGCGAACGATGCCACGATGACGCGCTGCTTCGCCTTGCCGATGACGTTGTCGAGCACTCCCCCGATTTCACGCTCGGGCGTGACGAATCCCGGGACCTCGGCGTTGGTCGAGTCCACGAGGAACAGGTCGACACCCTCGTCGCCCAGGCGGGAGAAACCGGCGAGGTCGGTCAGGCGGCCGTCGAGAGGCAGCTGATCGAGCTTGATGTCACCGGTGTGCAGTACAACTCCGGCGTCGGTGCGAATCGCGATCGCGAGCGCGTCGGGAATCGAGTGGTTGACGGCGAAGTACTCGCAGTCGAACGGGCCGTGAGTGGTGGTGTTTCCTTCGACGACCTCGACGAGGTTCGGTCGCAGGCGATGCTCGCGGCACTTGGCGGCAACGAGGGCGAGAGTGAACTTCGCGCCGATGACCGGAATGTCCGCGCGCAGGCGCAGCAAGAACGGTAGAGCACCGATGTGGTCCTCGTGGCCGTGAGTCAAGATGACGGCTTCGACGTCGTCCATACGGTCTTCGATGTAGCGGAAGTCCGGGAGGATCAGGTCGACGCCGGGCTGCTGGTCTTCGGGGAACAGCACACCGCAGTCGACGATCAGCAACTTGCCGCGGTGCTCGAACACCGTCATGTTGCGACCGATTTCGCCGATGCCGCCGAGAGCAACGATGCGCAGACCTGATGCCGGCGCCTTCGGGGGTGTTCCGAGGCGACCTGTGGGATCGACGGCCGGACGGTTCTCGGGGCGCTTGTTTCCGCGCCCGTTGCCCGCCTTCGACGCTGCCGGACGGTTGCCGCCGGCAGATTTGCGTGGCGACCTGTCTTCGGTCGATTTCTTGGGTGCAGCAGATTTAGTGGCTGCGGACTTGGTCGCTGCAGATTTGGCTGCTGCGGCCTTCTTGGGCGGGGCGGCTGCGGCGGGGGCCGCTTCTGCCGCCGGCGCAGCTGGTGCCTCTACCGGTGCGGCCTTCGCGGCCGTTTCGGGAGCCGGAGGCGAAGGCGGACCGGCTTGACGACTGGCACTACGACGTCGGGGGGGACGGGTCATTTACAAAACTCCTGCCGCATGCAGATCGGCGGCAAGACCGTCGATCTGCTCTTTAGTGGGTGCAACCTGCGGAAGGCGTGGTTCTCCGACATCGATTCCGATGAGTCGCAGACCCGCCTTCGAAGCGCTGACACCGCCGAGGCGGGCAACGGAACGAATCACAGGGATCAAACTGAGGTTTATTTCGCGTGCGCGGGCGATGTCGCCGGACACGAACGCGGTGTGGAGGTCGCGGAGGCGACCCGGAACGAGATGGCCGATGACGCTGACGAAGCCGGTAGCACCGACAGCGAGCCACGGCAGGTTCAGCGGGTCGTCACCGGAGAAGAACTGAAGCTCGGTGGTGCCGATCAACTCTGCGCCGGCGTTGAGGTCACCCTTGGCATCCTTGACGGCCTTGATCCGCGGGTGCTCGGCGAGTCGGCGGATCGTTTCGGTCTCGATGGGGACGACGGAGCGGGGCGGAATGTCGTACAACATGACGGGCAGGTCGGTCGCGTTGGCGACGGCGGTGAAGTGTGCAAAGAGTCCGGCCTGGGGCGGACGCGAGTAGTACGGGGTGACGACGAGCAGACCGTGCGCTCCGGCGCGAGCCGCGTCACGGGCGAGTTCGACACTGTGGGCGGTGTCGTTGCTCCCGGCGCCTGCAACGATCTTCGCGCGGTTGCCGACGGCGTCGATCACTGCGCGGAGCAGGTCGAGCTTCTCGGACTCGGTGGTGGTGGGAGACTCACCGGTCGTGCCGGCAAGAACGAGGCCGTCGCAGCCGTTGTCGACGAGATGGGCTGCGAGGCGCACTCCCGCGTCGACGTCCAACTTCCCGTCGGCAGTGAACGGGGTCACCATCGCAACGGAAATGGTGCCGAACGGACGCTCGACAAGAGAAGCGGAATCACCGTAGGTCATGGTCAGAAGGTTACCCGGTTCAGCTCTTACTTCTGCACACGAGTCACGACTCGGCCGCAAATGCACTGACGGCGATTTCCGATCCGTCGCTTCCGCGGAGAATCTCGTAGTCCCCGAACACATTTGGGGCGACGTCACGAAGCTGACGTAGGCACTCGATCGCGACTCGCCGGATCTCGACGTCGGCATGTTCGGTGGCGCGCATCTCGACGAAGTGCCGCCAGGCCCGATAGTTCCCGGTCACGACCAAGCGCGTCTCGGTTGCGTTGGGCAGCACCGAGCGCGCAGCTTGCCTGGCTTGCTTCCCACGCATCGGGGCACCGGGCACTGATTGCAATTTCCCCTCGAGGGCGGTCAGCAGTTCGCCGTAAGCGCGACGGCTCTCGTCGGTGGCAGACAGAAACAGTGCTTCGAGCTCAGGATCACCTTCGACCGCGGGAGGCACGACAACGTTCGCATCATTCTCGCGAACGAATCGCTGCGAGAGTTGCGAGTACGAGAAGTGCCGGTGACGAATCAATTCGTGAGTGCACGAGCGCGAGATACCAGTGATGTAGAAGCTCACCGTCGCGTGCTCTAGCACCGAAACGTGTCCGACCTCGAGCAGATGTCTGAGGTAGCCGGCGTTGGTTGCGGTTCGCGGATTCGGCTTGGACCAACTCTGGTAGCAAGCTCGGCCGGAGAATTCGACGAGTGCTTCGCCGCCATCCGCGTCCGTCTCCCACGGAATGTCCTCGGGCGGGAAGAACTCGGACTTCGCCACCAACTGCACTTTCAGCGACACCGTGTTCGGCACAACCCACTCCTCGACAAGCACGAAACGACCAGCACGAAACCCGGGCGCCGTTCGCCTCAGGTGCTGGGCAACTCTATAGCGGTCGACCACCCCCGAGATCGAGTGACGTCATCACATCCTTGACTGACGTCACTTTTGACGCCACTCTGGTGTCATGGACATTTCGGAGTACACCGCGAAGCTGCAGAATGACCTCGTCACCGCAGCCGAACTCGGCGACGATCACACACGCCGGATTGCGGCGTCGTTGTCCGCCGCCATCGAACCCTCGGTCCGCCTGGTCTTGTTGGCCGCGGCGACGGAGTTGGCCAAGGAGATCGGGACCAAACTCGACGGCCGCGAGGTCAGGGTCAATCTCGACGGCAACGAGATCGTGACCGACGTCGTCCGCCCGACGAATTCGACCGGCGGCGAGGGCGGAAACGAGAAGGCAGACGACGAGAAGAAGGACTCCACTTACTCGTTCGACGACGTCAGCGGCGATATCAGCCGAGTGACGTTGAGGATGATGGAGCAGATCAAAGCCCGCGCCGAGGAGGCAGCCAATCAGAACGGAGTCTCCCTCAACTCGTGGGTTTCACAAGCCGTTCAGGGCGCATTGCGGGACCAGATGCGCAAGAACGGCATGGACTAGTTCGACGCCACCCTGATCGCCGATGATCTAATTGCGCAACTGCAGTAATCACGAACCGTTGCCGCAAGGCGAGAAGGAGCACGTTCATGGCCGTTTCGGGCGTCAAGGAATTCGAGATCAAGGCTGATCCGGAAACGGTGATGAAGGCCGTAGCTGCAGTCGATCGGCTGCCGGAGTGGTCGTCTGCGCACAAGAAGATCACCATCGAGAGCACTCACGACGACGGTCGACCCCATCGCGTTCGCATGGCCGTGTCCATTCTGGGAATCAACGACGAGCAGGTAGTCGACTACACCTTCGAGGGCGACGACAAGGTGACCTGGACCCTCGTCGAGAGCGGCCAGCAGAACCAGCAGGACGGCTCGTACGTCTTGACTCCCACCGACGGTGGAACCAAGGTCACCTTCGAACTGACCATCGATCCCAAGATCCCGCTGCCGGGCTTCCTGGTGAAGAAGGCGCAGAAGACGGCCCTGGAAACAGCAAGCAAGGGCCTGACGAAGTTCGTCGAAAACTTCTGAGCGCACACGCAATTCAGGCGGCCCTTACTTCGGCGTTCATCGCCGGGTAGGGGCCGTTTGCCGTGAAGCCCAGCTGCGATTTCTCGGAAGTTCTTGCCGATGTTGAACATTCGCCGGTAGCCGGGGACCGCCCAGAGTAACGTCGGCCGCGTGTCCGCCGAGACCGCAGAGCCCAACTCCATGGCACCCGTGCGCATCCTCGTCTACAGCGACGACGCACACACCCGCGAGCAGGTTCGGCTCGCTCTCGGAGAGCGCCCACATCCTTCGATGCCCACCATCGATTACGTCGAGGTCGCGACGGCGCCGATCGTCGTCGACAAGCTCGATGCCGGCGGAATCGATCTCGCCATCCTCGACGGCGAGGCGAGTCCGGCGGGCGGCATGGGCGTCGCGAAACAACTCAAGGACGAGATCGTCGACTGTCCACCGATCCTCGTACTGACCGGTCGACCCGACGATGCGTGGCTGGCGTCGTGGTCGCGAGCGGAAGCCTCAGTGCCGCAGCCGATAGATCCGATGGAACTCTCTTCCACCGTCATCGCGCTTCTGCGTCGGCAACTGAGCCGGTGAGCACCCGTTGCAGCGGTGATTCGTTGCGGCGCCGACTACTTCGGACTTTCGAGAGCGAAACTCGGCACCTCGAAAATCAACCCAATGTCGGAGGCCTCCCCTAGTGTGGGTGTCGCAGGTCACATAAGTGTCGAATTGCTGGCAGTATCGAAATTGAACGGCACCTTCGGGTTAACGGCACCTTCGGGTTAACGGCACCTTCGGGTTAACGGCACCTTCGGGCTAGGCGGACATCCGCACAGCGGAGAGGAGTTCGGGTGAGATGAACGCTTACATCCCCATTCTCGTTCTCGGGGTCATCGCGATGGCCTTCGCTGTGGTGTCGGTTGTTCTCGCGTCCGTGGTGGGCCCGAAGCGGTACAACAGGGCGAAACTCGAAGCCTACGAATGCGGAATCGAACCGGCACCCCGTACCGCTGGTGGCGGACGGTTTCCCGTCAAGTTCTATCTGACGGCAATGCTGTTCATCATCTTCGACATCGAGATCGTTTTCCTCTATCCGTGGGCGGTGCATTTCGATTCGCTCGGCTTGTTCGGCCTCGCGGCGATGGGCCTTTTCATAGTCAACGTCTCGGTGGCATACGCATACGAATGGCGGCGAGGCGGTCTCGGTTGGGACTAGCTCAGCGAACACAGGAACAGCACACACGAGTCAGACAAAACCGGTCACACCGCAGCTGTTACGACTGAAAAGAGTCGGATATGGGTCTCGAAGAAAAGCTCCCCAGCGGATTTCTACTGACCACGGTCGAGGGCCTGGCAGGTTATGCCCGCAAAGGATCACTGTGGCCTGCCACCTTCGGGCTCGCGTGTTGCGCCATCGAGATGATGGCAACCACGTCGGGTCGCTTCGACCTGGCGCGGTTCGGTATGGAGGCATTC
Organism: Rhodococcus sp. P4_E4; assembly: GCF_056401575.1. Lineage (NCBI taxonomy): Bacteria > Bacillati > Actinomycetota > Actinomycetes > Mycobacteriales > Nocardiaceae > Rhodococcus > Rhodococcus sp. P4_E4. Next base: position 55,520 of record NZ_JBFUJB010000007.1, read on the forward strand.
CGCGCGTCGCCGCGACAGGCAGACCTTCTGATCGTGGCCGGGCGGGTCAGTCAAAAGATGGGCCCGGTACTTCGTCAGGTCTACGACCAGATGGCCGAGCCGAAATGGGTTCTGGCCATGGGTGTATGCGCGTCGTCCGGCGGAATGTTCAACAACTACGCAGTGGTTCAGGGCGTCGACCACATCGTGCCGGTCGACATCTACTTGCCCGGCTGTCCGCCGCGGCCGGAGATGCTCCTGAACGCGATCATCGAACTGCACCGAAAGATCCAGGAAATGCCCCTCGGCGTGAACCGCGAAGAGGCACGCGCGGCAGCCGAGCGCGCCGCACTGGCATCCACCCCCACCATCGACATGAAGGGGCTGCTGCGATGACCTCGGGTAACACCGGCGCGAGAGGGATGTTCGGGGTCCGCGGCACTGGCGACACCTCGGGCTACAGCAGGCTTGCCCCTCCGATCTCTCTAGAGGACAAGGCTTCTCGACCCTTCGGCGGTTATTTCGATGCAGTCGCGGATTCGTTGGACGCGGCATTGAGCAGCGCGGGTGGCACTTTCACCGCTGCAGTCGAGCGTGTGGTGATCTTTCGAGACGAGATGACGCTGCACGTCGAACGCTCCCACTTGCCGCAGGTTGCGCGAAGACTGCGCGACGAACCGGACCTTCGCTTCGAGCTCTGCCTGGGTGTCGACGGAGTGCACTACCCGCAGGACACCGGTCGTGAACTGCACGCCGTGTATCCACTTGCCTCGATTACGCACAACCGCCGAATCAGGCTGGAAGTATCTGTGCCGGATTCCGATCCGCATATTCCGTCGATTGTCGGGATCTACCCGACCAATGACTGGCATGAACGCGAGACGTACGACTTCTTCGGGATCGTCTTCGACGGTCATCCGGCGCTGACCCGCATCGAGATGCCCGACGACTGGAAAGGCCACCCCCAGCGGAAGGACTATCCGCTCGGCGGTATCCCGGTCGAGTACAAGGGCGCCCAGACTCCGCCTCCCGACGAGCGTAGGTCGTACAACTGATGAACGAGACGACAGGAAGCAACTCCGGTGCCACGACGGAAACCGTCGTCACGGCATCGGGTCAGGACTGGGACGACATCGTCACCGCGGCCGCCCGCCAGCGAACCGGCGAGGCGGAACGGATCGTGGTCAACATGGGCCCACAGCATCCGTCCACTCACGGGGTCTTGCGCCTCATTCTCGAGATCGAGGGTGAGACGGTCGTGGAAGCTCGATGTGGAATCGGGTACCTGCACACCGGAATCGAGAAGAATCTCGAATTCCGGAACTGGACGCAGGGTGTCACTTTCGTTACTCGAATGGACTACCTGTCACCGTTCTTCAACGAAACCGCGTACTGCCTCGGAGTCGAGAAACTTCTCGACATCACCGACGACATTCCCGAGCGAGCCACCGTCATTCGCGTGATGATGATGGAACTCAATCGGATCTCCTCACATCTCGTGGCCCTGGCGACCGGCGGAATGGAACTCGGCGCCGTAACGGCGATGCTGTTCGGATTCCGCGAACGCGAATTGATTCTGGACGTGTTCGAGACGATCACCGGACTGCGGATGAATCACGCCTACATCAGGCCTGGTGGTCTCGCTCAGGATCTACCCGACGGGTCGGTCGCGAAGGTTCGGGAATTGTTGAAGGTCCTACCGAAACGGTTACGTGACGTCGAACTGATGCTCAGCGACAACTCCATCTGGAAAGCACGTACCCAGGGAATCGGATATCTCGATCTCACCGGCTGTATGGCGCTCGGGGTGACGGGGCCGGTCCTTCGCGCCACAGGTCTCCCCCACGATCAGCGTCGAGCGCAGCCGTACTGCGGCTACGAGAACTACGAGTTCGACGTAGTGACACACGACGGATCCGATTGCTACGGAAGGTACGTCATCCGCGTCGAGGAGATGAAGGAGTCCCTCAAGATCGTGGAGCAGTGCCTCGACAAGCTACAACCGGGCCCGGTCATGGTGGACGACAAGAAGATCGCCTGGCCTGCCGATCTCGCTGTGGGACCGGATGGCCTCGGCAACTCGCAGAAGCACATCGCCAAGATCATGGAGTCCTCCATGGAAGGTCTGATTCACCATTTCAAACTGGTCACCGAGGGTATCCGCGTGCCGCCAGGTCAGGTGTACGTCGCCGTCGAGTCTCCGCGTGGCGAACTGGGGGTGCACATGGTCAGCGACGGGGGAACCCGGCCGTACCGCGTCCATTTCCGGGACCCGTCGTTCACCAACCTTCAGGCAGTAGCCGCGATGTGTGAGGGAGGCATGGTGTCCGACGTGATCGCTTCGGTTGCCAGTATCGATCCCGTCATGGGCGGAGTGGACCGATGACCGGCCCGAACAGCTCGTCACGCGTGTTCATCGAACTCGGGCCGCGCCGGGAGGAGCCCACGCAATTGGTACGCCCTGGCGCACGATCGAGCTATCCACCCGACGTACTCGCCCGACTCGACGCCGACGCCGAAACCGTCATCGCTCGCTACCGTGAGCCTGACGCCGCCGCGACCACCAGTCGATCCGCCCTCTTGCCGCTCCTTCATCTCGTGCAATCCGAGGACGGGTACATCACCCCGGCCGGGATCGATTTCTGCAGTGCCAAGCTGGGTTTGACGGGCGCCGAGGTCGCCGCAGTTTCCACCTTCTACTCCATGTATCGCCGGGGGCCGACGGGTGAGTATCTGGTCGGAGTCTGCACCAACACGCTGTGCGCGATCATGGGCGGCGACGACATCCTCGCGGCACTCGAAGAGCACCTGGGCTCGACAGGCTCCAGAGATGAAGGTGGACACTCCATCTCGACGTCCGACGGTAAGATCACCCTCGAACACATCGAGTGCAATGCGGCGTGCGACTACGCCCCCGTCATGATGATCAACTGGGAGTTCTTCGACAATCAGACCCCGGAATCGGCGCGCTCACTCGTCGATGCGCTCCGCGCCGGAGAGCGCGTGACACCCGATCGCGGTGCCACGCTGTGCTCGTTCCGGCAGACTGCGCGCACTCTGGCTGGTTTTCCGGATACGCGAATCGAGGCAGCCGAAGCACAGACCGTCGGCGATGCAACTCTTGCCGGACTACGTATCAGCCGATCTCTCGACGACAATCCACCCGGCTCGGCTTCCGCGGCCGACGCTCCCGGCGAAGGGAAGTGACATGACACTCGCCCCCGTCCTGAGTCGATACTGGGATCAACCGAATTCATGGACCCTCGACAGCTACCTTCGCCGCGACGGCTACCAGGCGCTGCGCAAAGCGCTGGCCACGCCCCCCGACGCCGTGATCGAAACCGTCAAGGACGCGGGCCTGCGCGGACGTGGCGGCGCGGGCTTCCCGACAGGCCTCAAGTGGAGCTTCATCCCCCAGGTCTCCGAAGACAAGCCAGGAGACGGCAAGCCTCACTACCTCGTCGTCAATGCCGACGAGTCCGAACCGGGCACATGCAAGGACATGCCGTTGATGATGGCGACCCCACACACGTTGGTGGAGGGAGTGATCATCGCGGCGTACGCAATTCGAGCAGCGAAGGCGTTCATCTACGTCAGAGGTGAGGTTGTCCCGGTTCTGCGACGCCTGCAGACCGCTGTCGCCGAGGCTTACGCGGCCGGATATCTGGGCCGCAACGTCCTCGGTTCGGGTTTCGATCTGGATCTCGTCGTCCATGCCGGAGCCGGCGCCTATATCTGTGGGGAAGAGACGGCCCTCCTCGATTCGTTGGAGGGACGACGCGGTCAGCCTCGACTGCGGCCGCCGTTCCCCGCTGTCGCCGGTCTCTATGCCTGCCCGACCGTCGTCAACAACGTCGAGTCCATCGCGAGTGTTCCGTCGATCGTCCTGGGCGGCCCGGAGTGGTTCCGGTCGATGGGAAGTGAGAAGTCACCGGGATTCACGCTGTATTCGCTCTCGGGTCATGTCACCACCCCCGGCCAGTACGAGGCTGAACTCGGGATCACCTTGCGCGAGCTGCTCGAATACGCAGGCGGGGTCCGCGCTGGACACACCCTCAAATTCTGGACTCCCGGCGGATCCTCGACACCGATCTTCACCGACGAACATCTCGATGTCCCACTCGACTACGAGGGCGTCGGCGCCGCGGGATCCATGCTCGGTACCAAGGCCTTGCAGATATTCGACGAGACAACCTGCATCGTGCGTGCGGTGTTGCGATGGACCGAGTTCTACGCTCACGAATCCTGCGGTAAATGCACGCCGTGCCGCGAGGGCACGTACTGGCTGGTGCAGATCCTGCGTCGGCTCGAAGGGGGAACAGGAACCGAGGCCGATCTCACCAAACTTCTCGATATCTCGGACACGATCCTCGGAAAGTCCTTCTGCGCGTTGGGTGATGGAGCGACCAGCCCGATCATGTCTTCCTTGAAGTACTTCCGCGAGGAATACGTAGCGCATTTCGACGGGAACGGATGCCCGTTCGATCCTCACCGGTCCGTTCTCGCGACAGGAGCGTTCGTCTCATGACTGCAGCCGACGCCACCACTGGAACCGATGCGGCACCGCCGATTGATCTCGTCACCCTCACCATCGACGGCCGGGAACTCCAGGTCCCCCAGGGCACGTTGATCATTCGCGCTGCGGAGATGATCGGCACCCAGATTCCGCGGTTCTGCGATCATCCTCTACTGGACCCGGTCGGTGCTTGCCGCCAGTGCATCGTGGAAGTCGAAGGTCAACGCAAGCCGGTGGCGTCCTGCACGACACCGGTTGCGGACGGAATGGTCGTCACCACACAGCTCACGTCGCCTGTGGCCGAGAAGGCGCAACGCGGGGTGATGGAACTCCTGCTCATCAACCACCCTCTGGACTGCCCCGTGTGCGACAAGGGCGGCGAGTGTCCGCTCCAGAACCAGGCGATGTCGACCGGTCGCACCGAATCCCGGTTCGGTGAGGAGAAAAGGACCTACCCCAAGCCCATCCCCCTCTCGTCCGAGATCCTCCTCGACCGCGAGCGTTGTGTCCTCTGCGCCAGGTGCACGCGATTCTCGAGTCAGATCGCCGGCGACCCGTTCATCGATCTCCTCGAGCGCGGCGCGCTTCAACAGGTCGGGATCTACGCCAACGAGCCCTTCGAGTCCTACTTCTCGGGCAACACCATCCAGGTTTGCCCGGTCGGCGCGCTCACCAGTACGGCATACCGATTCCGGGCGCGACCGTTCGATCTGGTGTCCAGCCCCAGCGTGTGTGAACACTGCGCCGACGGATGTGCTCAGCGCACCGACCACCGTCGCGGAAAGGTTCTCCGTCGTCTCGCCGGGGACGACCCCGACGTCAACGAGGAATGGAACTGCGACAAGGGGCGCTTCGCTTTCACGTACACGACCCAAGGTGATCGGATCACCACTCCCCTGATCCGCAACGCTGACGGCGAATTGATTCCGGCGTCGTGGCCCATGGCACTCGACCTCGTTGCGCGATCCTTCGCGCAGACCCGCGGTGACGCAGGCGTACTCGTCGGCGGACGCTCTACCTTGGAGGACGCCTACGCCTACGGTAAGTTCGCGCGAGTTGCTCTCGCTACCAACAACATCGATTTCCGAATCCGCGCTCACTCAGCCGAAGAGGAAGATTTCCTCTCAGCTCACGTCGCGGGCCGCACACTTGAAGGGTCGGTGACGTACCAGGACCTCGAATCTGCCCCGACCGCGTTGCTGGTAGCTCTCGAGCCCGAGGAGGAGTCACCGATCATCTTCCTGCGACTGCGCAAGGCCGCACGTTTCGGCAAGACGACGGTGCTCTCCAGCGCGCCATTCGCTACGCGCGGCCTGCAGAAGATGGGCGGTGGTCTACTTCGGACCGTACCCGGAAGTGAAGCAGCTCTGATGAATTCGTTGTCCCACCCCAGCAGTGAGGAGGGTCAGCTCCTCCGGCAGCCCGGTGCTGTGATCCTGCTGGGTGAGCGACTGAGTGCGGTAGCAGGCGGCTTCGCCGCGGCGCTGCGACTCGCCGAATCGACGGGAGCTTCTTTGGCTTGGGTACCACGCCGCGCTGGTGATCGCGGCGCCGTCGAGGCCGGCGCGCTACCGGGATTGCTTCCCGGCGGACGCCCCGTTGCGGACCCGGCAGCACGTCAGGAGGTGGAATCGGTGTGGGGGGCCTCCATCCCGGCATCCGACGGTCGCGACGCCGCGAGTCTGCTGGATCCGGGGCAGACGACTGCTGCGCTTCTTGTCGGCGGCGTCGAGTTGAGTGATCTCCCGAACCCGGCGAAGGCAAGGGCCGCGATCGAAGCCGCAGGGTTCGTTGTGAGTTTGGAGATCCGTCACAGCGGAGTCACCGAACTCGCCGACGTCGTCTTCCCGGTGGCACCGGTCGCCGAGAAGCCCGGAACCTTCCTCGACTGGGAAGGCCGCGAGCGCGTGTTCGACACCGCGTTGAGAACGACAGGAGTAATGCCGGATCAGCGCGTTCTCCACGCGATCGCAGCCGAGATGGGCATCGATCTGGGCCTACCCGACGCAGATTCCGCACGCTCGGAGATACACCGCCTCGGCGCGTGGTCCGGATCGCGCCCCAACTCGCCTCAGGTCCCGTCAGGCACCATGCCCACACCGGCACTGGGCGAGGCAGTGTTGTCGAGTTGGCGAATGTTGCTCGACAACGGGCGATTGCAAGACGGCGAGCCCAACCTGGCGGGTACGGCACGGCCGTCGCTCGTGCGTTTGTCGGCCGAGACCGCTGCCGAGATCGGCGCCGACAACGGCGATCACGTTGCGGTGTCGACTGAATCCGGTTCCATCACATTACCGTTGGAGATCACCGACCTCCCGCCTCGAACAGTCTGGCTCCCGCTCAATTCACCGGGTAGCACGATCTACGAAACGCTCTGCGTCACCGCGGGGTCCGTGGTGAAGATTGCGAAGGCGGGAGCGCAATGAACACCCACGAGTACGGGACGGTCGCAGCTCCGGTCGACCTGTCGGCGTTCGGGCACGACCCGTGGTGGTTGGTGATCGGCAAGGCTCTCGCAATCTTCGTGTTCCTCGTACTCACCCCGCTGGTGGCGATCTACGCGGAACGAAAGGTCATGGCACGCATGCAGATGCGTGTCGGACCGAACCGCGTCGGCCCCCGTGGAATGCTCCAGAGCCTCGCTGACGGAATCAAGCTCGCCCTCAAGGAGGGCATCACACCGACCGGCGCCGACAAACCGATTTACCTCCTCGCGCCCGTCATCGCGGTCGTGCCCGCCTTCATGGCGTTTGCTGTCATCCCGTTCGGTCCACAGGTGTCGATTTTCGGAACCCGGTCACCCCTGCAACTGACCGATCTACCGGTCGGCGTTCTGTACATCCTGGCCGTCACTTCTATCGGTGTGTACGGGATCGTCCTTGCCGGCTGGTCTTCGGGATCGACGTATCCCCTACTGGGCGCACTTCGATCGACCGCTCAGGTCATCTCGTACGAGGTAGCGATGGGCCTGTCTTTCGCTGCCGTTTTCCTCTACGCCGGCACGATGTCCACGTCCGGCATCGTCGACGCCCAACAGGGAGCCTGGTACGTCTTTCTCCTCCTGCCGTCCTTCCTGATCTACGTGACAGCCATGGTCGGCGAAACCAACAGGGCTCCCTTCGACCTTCCCGAGGCCGAGGGTGAGCTGGTAGGTGGGTTCCACACCGAGTACTCCTCCCTCAAGTTCGCGATGTTCATGCTGGCCGAGTACGTGAACATGGTGACGGTGTCCGCTCTGGCCACCACGCTGTTTCTGGGCGGGTGGCACGCACCGTTCCCGTTCAATCTTTGGGACGGCGCCAATTCCGGTTGGTGGCCGGTGCTGTGGTTTGTCGCGAAAGTGTGGGGCTTCCTCTTCGTCTTCATCTGGTTGCGCAGCACGCTTCCTCGATTGCGCTACGACCAGTTCATGAATCTCGGCTGGAAGGTATTGATCCCAGCAGCTTTGGTATGGGTGATGGTGATCGCGACCGTTCGTGCGTTCCGCAACGAGGGCTACAACACCTGGGTCGTACTTCTCTGCGTCGCACTGGTTCTCGGAGCTGCGCTCCTGATCGTGTTGGCCGGGACTTACCGCGGCCGACGCCGAACTGCCGCGTTGGTCACCGCTTCGGGGACCTTGCCTTTCGATCCAATGTCGGGCGGCTTCCCGGTTCCACCGCTGCCTGGTCAAAAACTGCCTGGTCAAAAACTGCCTGGTCAGAACGTGCCACCGCCGCGACGCACAGATGTTTCCGACACATCGGAGGACTCCCATGCCTGAATTCCTCGGACCTATCGCGGGTTTCGGAGTGACGCTCTCGACCATGTTCAAGAAACCCGAGACCGAGTTCTATCCGGAGGAGAAGCGCCCCACCGCGCCCGGATACCACGGTCGCCATCAACTCAACCGGTATGCGGACGGACTCGAGAAGTGCATCGGTTGCGAACTGTGTGCCTGGGCCTGCCCCGCCGACGCGATCTATGTCGAGGGTGCTGACAACACCGAAGAAGAACGGTTCTCCCCCGGTGAGCGCTACGGGCAGGTGTATCAGATCAACTACCTGCGGTGCATCGGCTGCGGCCTCTGCGTCGAGGCCTGCCCCACTCGGGCCCTCACGATGACCAACGAGTACGAGATGGTCGACGACAATCGAGCTGGATTGATCTACGAGAAGGACCGACTGCTCGCGCCCCTGAAACCCGACATGACAGCGCCACCACACGCGCTGCGTCCCGGCACAACTCAGGACGACTACTACCGCGGCGACATCACAGCAGTACCCGAACAAGCAGCACCCGAACAAGCAGCACCCGAACAAGCAGCACCCGAACAAGCAGTATCCGAGCGAGAGCCGAACCCGGAGACCGAGAAATGATCGCGGCGGTCACGACCACGATCCTGGCGGAGGGAACGATGACATCGACCTCCACCGGCGAGGCGGTGCAGTTCTGGATCCTCGGAACCCTTGCGGTGATCAGCGCTTTGGGTGTCGTCGCCGCGCCCAAGGCCGTCTACTCTGCACTCTTCCTTGCGATGACGATGATCATCCTGGCCGTGTTCTACATCGTCCAGGGCGCGCTGTTCCTGGGTGTCGTCCAGATCGTCGTCTATACCGGCGCGGTGATGATGTTGTTCTTGTTCGTCCTGATGCTGGTGGGCGTGGATTCTTCGGACTCCCTGGTCGAAACGCTACGCGGACAACGAGTCAGCGCGATCGTGATCGGCGTCGGATTCGGGCTACTCCTTATCGGCGGCCTCGGAAATGCGTCGATCTCGGGCTTCACCGGATTCACCGGACTCGACCAGGGCAACATCGACGCACTCGCCGATCTCATCTTCATCCGCTACGTCTGGGCCTTCGAACTGACCGGCGCGCTGCTGATCACGGCGACACTCGGCGCAATGATGCTCGCACACCGGGAGAAGATCGGAGCCACACTCAGCCAACGCGAACTCTCCAAGCAACGATTCGCGTACCTGGGCAGCGATGAAGACAATCCCGAAAAGGGCTCGGCCACTCCACTCCCCAGTCCCGGCGTGTACGCACGTCACAACGCAGTGGACATGCCGGCCTTGTTGCCGGACGGAACGTTCTCGACGCTCTCGGTCAGCAGCGCGCTCACTCCACGTTCCCCGGATCCGAGCACCGGTGAGGAGACTCAGCGATGAATCCCGAGAACTATCTGTATCTGTCCGTCCTGTTGTTCACGATCGGAGCTGCAGGAGTCCTCCTGCGCCGCAACGCCATCGTGGTGTTCATGTGTATCGAATTGATGCTCAACGCCGCCAACTTGGCGTTCGTAACCTTCGCGCGCATGCACGGCAATCTGGACGGCCAGATCTTCGCCTTCTTCACGATGGTGGTCGCTGCGGCCGAAGTAGTCGTCGGCCTGGCAATCATCATGATCATCTTCCGATCTCGGCGTTCTGTATCCGTCGACGACGCAGACCTGCTGAAGTACTGATATGTCAGGAGGAATCACGTCCGCCATCTGGTTGCTCCCCGCCCTGCCGCTGTGCGGCGCGGCTGTTCTTATGCTGGCCGGTCGTCGCACGAACGCGTGGGGTCACCTGCTTGCCTGCGTCATGGCTATCGCGTCGTTTGTCGTCGCAGTGGTGTTTTTCATCGCCATGCTCGGCCGCGACACCGCCGACCGCACCGTCACCGAGCACCTGTTCAGTTGGGTCCCGGTCGACAGTCTTCAGGTCGAGTTCGGACTGCAACTGGACCAACTGTCGATGTGTTTCGTTCTGCTCATCACCGGTGTAGGTTCGCTGATTCACATCTACTCGGTCGGATACATGGCGCACGACCCCGAGCGTCGTAAGTTCTTCGCGTACCTCAATCTTTTCCTCGCTGCAATGCTGCTTCTGGTGCTCGCCGACAACTTCCTCGGACTCTACGTCGGCTGGGAAGGTGTCGGTTTGGCGTCATACCTGCTGATCGGCTTCTGGCAGCACAAGCCGTCGGCGGCGACTGCTGCCAAGAAGGCTTTTGTCGTCAATCGGGTGGGCGACATCGGGTTGATGATCGCAATGATGTTGATGTTCAGCACATTCGGCTCGCTCTCGTTCAGCAATGTCTTCGGCGACGCGTCCGGCGCAAGCGAAGGTGTCCTGACGGCGATCGGTCTGATGCTCCTCCTCGCTGCGTGCGCGAAGTCGGCGCAAGTGCCGCTGCAGTCGTGGCTCGGCGACGCGATGGAGGGCCCTACCCCCGTTTCGGCTCTGATTCACGCGGCCACGATGGTCACCGCCGGCGTCTACCTGATCGTGCGCTCCAATCCGATCTTCGATCTCGCGCCCGACGCTCAACTCGTGGTTGTCATCGTCGGTGCCGTGACGCTCCTGTTCGGTGCGATCATCGGCTGCGCGAAGGACGACATCAAGAAAGCGCTCGCCGCATCGACCATGAGTCAGATCGGATACATGGTCCTGGCCGCGGGTCTCGGACCAGCCGGATACGCCTTCGCAATCCTTCATCTGATCACCCACGGATTCTTCAAGGCGGGCCTGTTCCTCGGCGCCGGCTCCGTGATGCACGCGATGAACGACGAAACCGACATGCGGCGCTACGGCGGACTCCGGGCGTTCATGCCACTGACTTTTGTCACGTTCGGGCTCGGATATCTTGCCATCATCGGTGTTCCGCCATTTGCCGGGTTCTTCTCCAAGGACAAGATCATCGAGGTTGCAATCGGCGAGGGCGGCGTCAAGGGTGTTGTGCTTGGCATCGTCACGCTCTTGGGTGCGGCGCTCACTGCCTTCTACATGAGCCGCGTGATGCTGATGACCTTCTTCGGGAAGGCCCGCTGGGAGAACCAGAAACCTCACGAATCTCCGGCGGTGATGACGTCTCCGATGATCATTCTGGCGGTGGGATCCGTCGGGGCCGGCATGCTCCTGACCATCGGGTCCAGCTTGCAGAACTGGCTGGAACCGGTTGTCGGCGCCCATCACGTCGAACCGCCGATACCCGCATGGTCGATCACCGCGCTGGCGCTGCTCGCAGTTGCCGCCGGCGTCGCGATTGCTTATCGCGAGTACGCCACACGGGAGATTCCCGTGGTGGCACCGACTCCGGTTTCTCCGTTGACCGTTGCGGCTCGCCGTGATCTGTACGGTGACGCCTTCAACGAGGCGGTGTTCATGAAGCCGGGACAACAACTTACCAAGTCGCTGGAAGTGGTCGACACCAAGGGAATAGGCGGCGTCGTGGGTAGCTTTGCGGTGGTCGTCACCGGGTTGTCCACGCTCACGCGGAAGCTGCAGACCGGGTTCGTTCGTTCGTACGCGCTGGTGATGTTTGTCGGAGCAACACTCGTGGTCGCGACAATGATGGCGGTGACACTGTGGTGATCGAAGCGGCGGTGAGCGACTCTGTGACCAATGCCGGCTTCCCTGCGCTGACGGCGCTCTGGCTGCTTCCGCTCATCGGAGCGGGTGTTGTCCTCGCTCTGCCTGCACGGTCGTACCAATTTGCCAAATCTCTCGCGCTGGCAGTGTCCGTGGCAGTCCTGGTGATCGCCGCCGGTCTCGGAGTTGCGTTCGACCGCGGCGGCGAGCAGTTTCAGTTCGTCGAAAGCCACAGCTGGATACCGGCTTTCGGTACCAGCTACACACTCGGACTTGACGGCATCGCACTCGTTCTGGTTCTTCTCACCGCAGTGCTGGTGCCATTGCTACTGATCGCGGGCTGGAACGACGTCCCCGCGGACCCGGCATCACCCAAGCGGATGCCGCACACCTATTTCGCGCTGATCCTTGTTGTCGAGTCCATGGTGATGATTTCGTTCAGCGCCTTGGATATTCTCCTGTTCTATATTTTCTTCGAGGCAATGCTGATACCGATGTATTTCCTCATCGGCGGGTTCGGTGGAGTTGGCCGATCGCGGGCCGCCGTGAAGTTTCTGCTCTACAACCTCCTCGGCGGCCTGGTTATGCTCGCTGCGGTCATCGGCCTGTACGTGGTCACCACGCGCGACGAGAGTCCCTTCACCAGCGGCACTTTCGACTTCCGAGCGATCGCGTCCGCGGCGAGCAGCGGTGAACTCGGCGTCGGACCCGGGGTGCTCAACGCCTTGTTCCTCGGATTCATGTTCGCGTTCGCGGTCAAGGCACCGCTCTGGCCGCTGCACAGTTGGTTGCCGGACTCCGCGGTGGAATCGACTCCGTCGACAGCAGTGTTGATGATGGCGGTCGTGGACAAGGTAGGCACCTTCGCGATGATTCGCTACTGCCTGCAACTGTTCCCGGAGTCGTCGTCGACTTTTGCACCGTGGATCATCACGCTCGCCGTGATCGGGATCGTCTACGGCGCAATACTGGCGATCGCGCAGACAGACGTCATGCGACTGATCGCCTACACGTCGATTTCACACTTCGGCTTCATCATTCTCGGAATCTTCGCGATGACCAGCCAGAGCCAGGCAGGTTCCGCGCTGTACATGGTCAATCACGGAATCTCCACCGCCGCGCTGTTCTTGATTGCGGGCTTCCTGGTCTCGCAGCGAGGTACACGATCTATCTCGGCGTACGGCGGCGTCCAGAAAGTCGCACCCGTCCTGGCCGGCACATTCCTCGTTGCAGGGTTGGCAACACTGTCGCTGCCGGGTCTCGCGCCGTTCGTCAGTGAGTTCCTGGTGCTGATCGGAACGTACTCGCGCTACCACGTGGCCGCTATCGCGGCGACTGTCGCGCTTGTACTGTCCGCGATCTACATACTCTGGCTCTATCAGCGCATGATGGGCGGACCGGTGAAGGAAGGGCAGGGAACGATCCGCGACCTCGCGCGACGCGAACTCGTGGTGGTCGCCCCTCTGATCGCACTCCTCCTGCTCCTCGGCATCTACCCCAAGCCTGCCTTGGACGTCATCACTCCCGCAGTGAGCCACACGGTCGTCTACGAGGCACCGACGCCGCTCGTCGCCGACCACGAAGGAGGTGTCCACAAATGAGTTCCTTCAACGACGTGACCATCCTCGGCTCGGCCGACGCGGCATCACCCAGTATCGAATACAGCCTGCTCGCGCCGATGTTGATCGTGTTCGGTGTTGCGGTGGTCGGGGTACTCATCGAAGCCTTTGCACCCCGGCGTATTCGGTACCCAGTGCAACTCGTTCTCGGTGTCGGAGGTTTGGCGGCTGCGTTCGTGGCAGTGCTTCTGCTCGCCGGCACGCGGTCGACGGCGATGATGGGTTCTGTTGCGGTCGACGGACCGACGCTGTTCTTGCAGGCCACGATCCTTCTTGTGTCGATCCCCGCGGTACTGCTGATTGCCGAGCGAGGCTCGGGCAACACTGCCGAAGTGATTGCGCAACATGACGCGCTCGGCAGTTTCACCCCTCAAGCGTCGAGCGTCCCGGGAAGTGTTGCGGAGCAAGAAGCAGTGAAGGTCGGTATCGCCCAGACCGAAGTCTTTCCGCTCACGCTCTTTGCGGTCGGCGGTATGTTGTTGTTTCCGGCTTCGAACGATCTACTGACGATGTTCGTTGCGCTCGAAGTGTTCTCACTGCCTCTGTATCTCCTGTGCGGTCTGGCACGCAGACGTCGCCTGCTCTCCCAGGAAGCTGCGCTCAAGTACTTTCTGCTCGGGGCATTTTCGTCGGCGTTCTTCGTTTTCGGAATTGCGTTGCTGTACGGCTATGCCGGGACGGTCACGCTCTCCGGTATCGCCGACGCAGCACGCATCGGGTCGGGCACCGACGCCTTCCTCTGGCTCGGAACGGCCCTGGTGGCAGTGGGGTTGCTGTTCAAAGTCGGTGCAGTGCCGTTTCATTCGTGGATTCCCGACGTCTATCAAGGGGCGCCGACGCCGATCACCAGTTTCATGGCGACTGCGACCAAGATTGCCGCGTTCGGCGCCATCCTTCGCGTCTTCTACGTGGCCCTGCCCAATGAATACGTGAACTGGCGCCCTCTGATGTGGGCGGTCGCGATTCTCACGATGGTTGTCGGATCGATCGTTGCCGTGACGCAGACGGATATGAAGCGAATGCTGGCCTATTCGGCTATCGCGCACACCGGATTCATTCTGACCGCCGTGGTGGCCGACTCGGATGCCGGCCTCGCCTCGTCGATGTTCTATCTTCTGGCTTACGGATTCAGCACCGTGGGTGCGTTCGCCGTCGTCAGTGTGGTCCGGGACGCTGACGGTGAGGTCGCCGCACTGTCGCGCTGGGCCGGATTGGGCAGACGCTCACCATTGGTCGGCGTTGTGTTTGCACTGTTCCTGTTGGCTTTCGCCGGGATTCCGTTGACCAGTGGGTTCATCGGAAAGTTCGCGGTGTTCAGCGCGGCCGCCGAGGGTGGGGCCGCGCCTCTCGTGATCGTCGGCGTCCTGTGCAGCGCGATCGCCGCCTACTTCTACGTGCGAGTGATCGTGTTGATGTTCTTCACCGAATCGGCGGAAGACGCACCGACCGTCGTGGTGCCAAGTGCACTGACCAGCAGTGTGATCGGCCTCGGCGCCGGTGTAACGCTCATCCTCGGCATACTCCCCCAGCCGGCGCTCGATCTCGCCGAGCGTGCAGCGGACTTCGTGCACTGAGCCGATGCGTGAATCTGTTGGCGACGCCGGACTGCCGAGTACCTTCCGGTCGCCATGGTTTGTCGGGTTTTCCGCGGTAGCGATTCTTCATCTGATCCTGAATGCCGCTGATGCTGCGCCCTGGGACGGGATCACCAAGGTCATGCTCGCGCCGATTCTGGCTGCCTGGGTTGTCGACCAAGGCGGACCGAGGATTGTTGCTGCTGCGCTGATTGCCTGCGCTTTCGGAGACCTGTTCCTGATCTGGGACTCCACGTTTGTCATCGGGATGGCCGCCTTCGCGATCGGTCACGTCTGTTTCATCCGATTCTTTCTCTCGCACGGCGCTCTTCGGGAGATACGAAGGCGGCCATGGTTTTTGTGCGCGTACGCCGTTGCCGGAATTGCCCTTGTGTCGTACGCCTGGACCGGTCTCGAACCGGCACTTCGGATTGCCGTCCCTGTGTACGCCGCAATCCTGGTGGGAACCGCGTCCACCGCACTGGCCTACAACACGACCACCGGTATCGGCGGCGCACTGTTCCTCACCTCTGACGCCCTGATCCTGCTCGGTCAGGCGAACAAGTGGCAGCCTGCCGCTGCCGGCATCTGGATCATGACGCTGTACATCCTTGCGTTGTTGCTCCTGACCGTCGGAATCCTCGGCCGGAGTAACACGGCATACCGTCCATTGGCGCCCACGCTGTAAGGATCAGCAACCAGCCGGACATCTCTTCTTATGACGCCGAAATCCGAGGACGGGCCACCACCGAGCGACGAAGAGCGTTTCACCGTCCTGTGGGACGCCTACGCCGGTCGGGTGTTCGCGTACACCTGCCGCCACGTTGATCATCACAGCGCACAGGAAGTTGTCTCCGAGACGTTCCTCGTTGCCTGGCGACGCTTGGACGAAGTGCCCGAACAGGCACTTCCGTGGCTGTTGGTGGTGGCTCGAAACACCGTGAGCAACAACCGTCGGAGCGTTCGGCGCCATGATGCGTTGACCGAGAAGATGCGACGCATCGAACAGATTGCGGCATCGACGCCGGGCGCCGACGTTACTGTCACCGACCGCACAGAACTGCTCGAAGCACTGACAACACTCACCGTCACCGAGCGTGAAGCCCTACTCCTGACTGCCTGGGACGGATTGACCGCCACCGAAGCAGCGCGGGTCGCCGGGTGTTCGGTTCCAGCCATGCATGTTCGACTCTTTCGCGCTCGGCGTCGATTGAGCACCGGGCTGGCTTCAGAACCTGACACCGCGATCCCGATGAACACCGCCCGACCTTGCGCTGCCGCCGAACACGGGAGTACTCCATGAGCAAAGATTTGCTGACCACCCTCGAGAAGCTGCGGCCGACCGATTCTCTTTCCGCCGAACTCTGGCCCGAGAACGTCCAGGTTGCCGCTCGCATCCGAATCATCGCTGACGAAAACAACATTGGAACACCCAGAGTTCCACGCCGCCGGGTAGGCGCCGTAGCTCTCGTCGCGATGCTCTGTGCAGCGGGAATGGTGGGCTGCGCCGCTGCCACGGCGATGATGCCTAAACCGTTTACGGATATGTACACGGGTTGGCAGACCATGCCGGGAACCAACGGCGGAATAGATCCGTCCACCGCCGAGCGGGTCGGGTCCATCCCCGGACCTGACGGAACCGTGTTCAGCGTCTTCGTTGCCCACGGCGCTGATGGCTGGAGGTGCGTCGCCCCGGTTTTCGAGACGTCATCCGAGACCGACAAGGTTGGTCCGTCGAAATTCATCAGCCTCGGACACGGCTGCAGATCGAACGACGACTTGTACGGCGCAGATTCATTCGGGGGCGGCGCCGGGTACGAGGCCGGTTCGCACGAGGCGACCTACGACGCAGGGGCGGGAGGTGCCGTTCGGGCCGAACTTCACACCGCAGACGGCCAAATCTATCCGACAATTCTTGCCGAAGACCGCTTCTACGGATGGATTCCCCTCTCGCTCACCTTCCCGCGTCCAACTCTCGTCGGATATGCCGCAGACGGGACGGTCGTCGGCACCCGGTGAGCTGTCGGTACCCTCGAAAGATGACTGCACAGGCCCCGAACGAGCGCATCCCCAGCCAGTGGGAAGAGATCACTGCAGCCGACTCGACGCATTCCACACGATATGTCGAGCGTTTCCGTTCCATGAGAGCGGACGGCAAGGACATTGTCGGGGAAGCACGTTTGATCGACGCGATGCTCGGACGCGGTGGCCGGGTTCTCGATGCAGGGTGCGGGCCGGGCCGACTCGGCGGTTATCTGCACGACGTCGGGCATGTGGTTGTCGGAGTCGACGTTGACCCGGTTCTCATCGCTGCCGCGGAGGAGGACCACCCCGGCCCGACGTGGCTTGTCGGCGATCTCGCCGAGCTCGATCTACCGGCCCGCGGTGTCGAGGCGAATTTCGACGTCATCGTGTCGGCAGGCAACGTGATGGCGTTTCTCGCTCCGCCAACCAGGCACGCAGTATTGTCAGGATTTGCTCGTCATCTCGCTCCGAGCGGCCGAGTGGTCATCGGATTCGGTGCCGGCCGCGGCTACGAGTTCCCCGAGTTTCTCGCCGACGCGGCCGCGAGTGGCCTCGAGGCTGATCTGCTGCTGTCTACGTGGGACCTGCGCCCGTTCAAGGACAATTCCGAATTCCTGGTCGCGGTGTTCTCCCGCGCCTAGCCCGCCAGTTCACCGCCTTCCCCACAACCCGTCACATGGCGATCAATTCACCCTGATCACAATCCTGGCGACTGTTGTTCACTACGAACATAATTGGATCAATGCGGGTGTGGCCGAGCGGCAAGGCAGCGGTCTGCAAAACCGTCCACGCAGGTTCGACTCCTGCCATCCGCTCAGCTTGCGAACCAGCGACTCATGCCGCGACCAACCACCTACCAATGACATTCGGTGCACGCAGCCTGCATCGCTCCGATCCGTCTCCGCGCACAGGGCTCCGGACAGTTACCCTCGATCGATGCACCCTCTCCCCGAGACAGGCCAGTTGCCTCCCGGACCAATGGCCTTACAGGTGGAACACCTCTGCATGGCGTTCGGCGCGAAAGTTGCTGTGAACGACCTTTCCCTCGCGGTGCCCTCAGGTTCGTTGTTCGGCCTGGTGGGCCCTAACGGTGCGGGAAAAACGACCACACTGTCGATGGCTGTCGGATTGCTTCGCCCGCACTACGGTCGCAGCCTGGTGTACGGCTACGACGTGTGGAACGACCCTGTCGCAGCGAAGAGTCTGCTCGGCGTTCTACCCGACGGTCTGGCGCTACCCGCCCAGTTCACCGGCTATGAACTACTCACCTATTTCGGACGCCTGCGCGGCATGCCAGAGGACGTCATCGCGTCACGACGCGACGAACTGTTGGCCGCGCTCGATCTCGCCGATGCAGGTGGAACGGTCATCGCCGATTATTCAGCGGGCATGACGAAGAAAATCGGGTTGGCCTCGGCCTTGTTGCACGGCCCTCGCTTACTGGTACTGGATGAGCCGTTCGAAGCTGTCGACCCCATTTCTTCGGCCGGAATTCGGAGCATTCTGCTCTCGTTCGTCCACTCAGGTGGCTCGGTCATTCTTTCCAGTCACGTGATGGCCCTTGTCGAACAACTGTGTACTCACATCGGAGTCATCGCAGACGGTCGCGTCGTGGCTTCAGGAACGGTCGACGAGGTGCGCGCAGGGAACACACTCGACGAGGCATTCGTTCGCCTTGTCGGCAGCCGCAGTCCCAATCCCGACGGACTGTCATGGATGCGCGCATGAGCATTACGAGCTTGCCGACGACGCGCAGCGCCCCAACCTCACTGTGGCGCACTGTTCTCCGCATGCGCGTGACCCTCTACAAACGTCAATTCACCGGCGGCAGAGCCGTCATCAAAGTCGTGGCAGCACTCTTCGGCGTTCTGGGGGCAGCTCTGCTGTGCCTGCAAGCCTCGGGGACGAGCGCGAGCTCTTCCGAACTCGTCAGCGGCACAACCAGTCTCGCACTGTCGGCTATCGGCGTGATGTGGATCTTGATGCCGATCATGTCTGGTCTGTCAGATGACAATCTTCACCCCAGACAGTTCCAACCACTCCCCCTGGAACCCGTCCGACTCGCCAGAGCACTGTTCTCGACGTCGCTGGTCGGTATGACCGTGCCGATTACCGCGTTGGCTGCAGCAGCGATTCCAATTTATGCCGCTACACACCACCCTGCCGCACTGCCATTGGCCATTATCGCTTGGCCCGCAACGGTCCTGCTCATTGTAGGCACCTCACGGGTCGCGATGCTGGCGATGTCGCAGCTCCTGCGGAGTCGTCGCAGCCGCGAACTGGGACTGTTGGTATTCGGCACGTTCTTCGGCGGACTGTATCTGCTGCAATTTCCGCTGCAGAGTCGCCTCGGCACGGTCGTGGACGGCGACGTCACGTGGCCGCTCACGGTCGCGCATTCGATACCGTTCGCGTGGGGAATCACCAGTGTCGACGCAGCAGCAGGAGGCGCCTGGCTCCTCGCCGCCGGAGCAGTCCTCGCCCTGGTGCTGGTCGATCTCGCACTGCTGTGGTCATGGCAACGCCTGGTCGTTCGCTACTTCAACGGGAAGGTCGCAGAATCAGCGGGCGCCACTTCCGTGCAATTGAAGAACCAGGGCCGCGACATTCGAACCGGTTGGCGCGCATCCCGACTGGGCACCGTCATCTCTCGCGAGCTTTCGCTCTGGCACGGAGACATGCGCCGACGAACACAACTGCTCTCCGTTGCCATCATGACCTTGGTCTCCGGCTTCGGACCGCTGATCTCGTCATCGATCCCCTTCTCCGCCGCATGGGGTGCCTGGTTCCTGATCTACCTGGCAATGGCAGCCGGATCGAATCTGTACGGATTCGACGGCGCATCGATCTGGCATCTGGTGATGATCCCCGAAGCCGCTGCCGCTGACGTCCGGGGCCGACAAATCGCGTGGGCAATCGTGATGACACCCTTCGTGGTCGTCGCAACAGCTGCTGTACGGATCTTCGGGGACCTCGGGACCGACCGACTGGCCGTGCCGATCGCCGTCGGCATTTCGATGATGGGAGTCGGTGCAGGATTGGTAGTGGCGATATCCGCCAAAGCGCCCTACCCGGTTCCGGAGATGAAGAAGACGTTCTCCTTCAACACCCGCGGGTCCTTCAACGGCTCGTCCTTCGGACTGATCATCCTCGCCATCGTCATCTTCGCCGCGACAACGGCGCCCGGCGTTCTACTCGGGGCGCTGCTACCAAACCCGGTGAACTATTTCGCCATCCCTGTCGCTGTTGCGATTGGTGCACTTGGTGCTTGGATCGGGGGCCGCGTCGCGATCACCCGTATGCAACGCGAGCCGGATCGGATTCTGTTCGCGGTTACAACCACATGATCGTTGCCCAGATAGTCCGAGAATTTCTGGGCGTCAGCGCAGTAGCCGCAGCTTGCACCAAAAAACTCAGTCTGGACAATCGGATCTATCAGGTAGCTAGGTAGGGCAGCCTCATCGGGTTCGGTCCTCGCATATCGCCGTCGCGCTTTCGTGACATAGCTTCCGCTCGAGCCGAACCATTGCCCTGGAAACATCGCACCACCAAGATGTTTGGCATGCCCCCGGAGCACCACGGTTCCGTACGTGTCGCCGAACGTCCCGGCCGATGCGGGAACTGCGCGCACCCGGCCCCTTCGCTCGAGCGCGGCTGGATCGAGCGCTGCCTCAGGTTCGCACCGCAGCCCGCTCGGTGCGCAGAAATCCTGGTGATGGACCACTACACCGGAGCGATGGAATTCTGCCGGTGCCGACATCTGTTCCACGGGTCCTGATCGCGCCGGATCCTCGAGATCCGCTGCCGAGCCGAGTCCCTCGGCGCCCCGGCTCGACAGCGAAATCACACCTGAATCAGCTCAGCGAACTCAGCAGCGGCTCGAGCAGCTTGTAGAGCTCGAAGATGCCGATGATCGTTGAAATAGAACCCATGATGATCCTCCGTGATTCGTGAACTTTCCGTGACGTCGCGTCACAGGCAGAAAGCTAACAAACCCGGCATGCAAACGGGGACCTTGGATGTGTCCGGCAGATGAACTCCCCGCTGGCAGAGCCCTTTTGGTGACCAGCGTCATGTTCGACGAGAAATACGCCTCATCGTCACATCACCTGACCCTGACCGACCACAACAGCGAAAGTCTGCCGGTTGTGGTCTCGCGATACTTCGCGCCAATTCCGCCCCATCCGGCTCTTGCTTTGTGCGCTGAATCCGATTACATTTCTCCACAATAACGGTACGCGTAACGAAATAACAAGACGCTCTACCGCACTGACCTATATACCCAGTGCCACAACCCTTCCGGACTCTTGCTGGGGCGGCGCTTCGTCGTGTCCAGAAGCCCCTCACTCCCCGATCGAAAGAGAGCACGATGACCACAGAGAGCATCTCCGGAAATCAGCCGCGACCGGTAGCAACTATCGCAAGCCTGACCCTGCTGATCGCTGCCGTCGCCGCGCTCGAAAGCATCATCGTCCCCGCACTCCCCCTGATACAGAGAGACTTCGGAGTGACGGCCGACGTCGGAGCGCTCGCATCCGTCGCTCTGACGTTGAGCACTGTTCTCGTCACGCCGATGGCCGGGCGAATAGCCGACGTGTACGGCGCCCGCCCCACCTTGCTCGCGATCACGACAATCGTCGTCCTGGGCGGCAGCGTGTCCGCTCTTGCAACGATCTTCCCGCTGTTCGTCCTCGGCCAGTTTCTCCAGGGATTCGGGCTCGGGTTGTTGCCCGTGAGCTTCGTGGTCCTACGACGCACTTTGTCCTCGGACCGACTCAAGACGGCCACGGGTTTGCTCGGGGCTGTCGTCGTGGCCGGCGGCGCTCTGGGAGTCGTGCTGGCGGGACCCGTCGCGGAAAACGTCTCACGCACCGCGATGTATGCAGTTCCGACCGCGTTCGTTTTGCTCGGCGCAATTGCTTTTGCCGTGAGCACACCACGAGATCATATGTCGAACGTCGGCGGCCGACTCGATTGGCCGGGAGCTGCCGGATTGGCTCTGGGCTTGTTGACGCTGACGGCGTGGCTGGCGAGCGCATCGAGCAACGGGTGGGGCGCACCGACGTCGATGCTGCTGCTTCTCGCTTCCGCTGCCGTGTTCACGATCTGGGCCAGGTATCAGAGCCGGACAACCGAGCCGATGGTCGACCTGACGATGATGCGGCATCGTTCGATGTGGAGCGCCGTGGTCGTCGGCGTGGTTTTCGGGTTCACCTACGGCGCTGTTGTCTATCTACTTCCGCAGCAACTCGCCGTGCCGGCAGAGAGCGGATTCGGCCGCGGTGCGTCGACCAGCGCCATCGGCTTCCTGCTGTGCGTCGGCTACGGCGCAGCGGTCATCGCGTCGGTGATCTCCGGAAAGCTCGCGCAACGGGTCGGCACGAAAGCCATTGCGGTAGCGGGAGTTGCCTCTCTCGGCCTCAGCGGCGCCGCCGGGGTCTTTGCAACCACGATGTGGCAGATCGTTGTGGTGCTGATCCTTGCGGGTACCGGCGTTGCCGCCGCGTCGACGGCAGTGTTCGTCATCTCCGCCGACAGCGCACCGGCAGACCGCGTAGGTGTCACGACGGCAATAGTCACGATCGCCAGATCGCTGGGTTCTGCTGTGGGAACCCAAATTGCCGCCGGGATCATCGCGAGCGCGACTTCATCCGGCGGCCTTCCCCAGCACTCGGCATTCGCCACGGCTTTCGGAGTGGCGGCAATCGTTGCGATTGTCGGACTCGTTGTCGCGGTGACGATGCCGAAACCGGCGTCAACCGATGTTCAGTGGTCGTCGTCCTCGTCGAAGTCTGCGACTCCGCGCTTCCAGTAGCCCGTGATCAGGTGGTCGCCCGAACTCAGGCCGAGTTCGTCGCGCACGAATCTGCGAATCGGCTTGAGACTGGTGGCCTCACCGGAGATCCAGGCGTAGAGGCGCTCACCTTCGGGCACGGTGACCGTCCGGACTGCCTGCTCGAGCAGATCCGAGTGACCGGCTGGGACGTCACCGCGGTGCAGCCATCGCACCTCGACTCCTTCCGGAACAGTGAGTTCGATTTCCTGTGAAGGGTCGGTGATCTCGACGAACACCCACCCGGCGGCAGCAGCGGGCATCATCTCGAGCCAACGAGCAATGGCAGGAAGGGCGGTGATGTCACCGGCCAGCAGATAGCGGTCGTACGTCCATGGAACTACGACGCCGCCGGGCGGACCTGCCACGTGCACCCGAGTGCCGACGGTGGCCGCCTGAGCCCAATCAGAGGCGTACCCACCTTCGTGGAGCGCGAAGTCGAGGTCCAGCTCCCCCGCCTCGGCGTCGTATCGACGGACGGTGTACTCACGCGAGATCGGCAATGGACGAGGCCACTTCAGGCTGAATCCGTCGCGTTCGGGTAGACGCAAAGTTCCGTCTGCATCCGGGTACACCAGGCGGACATGCTCGTCGGGAGCGTGCGATTCGAAGCCCTCCAACTCCGGTCCACCCAAGGTCAGACGCAACAGTCCGGTCCCGACCATTTCGCTGCGAACAACTTCGAGTTCGCGAATGCCGATGGGGTACGGCACTTTTGCGCCGGTGGTTCCCGCCAGAACTTCGGCGATGGTCGCGAGGTGGTCTCCTCGGTTCATGAACTACCTTCCTTTTCCGGCGGAGCATTCCCCACCGGCACAGTGTTTTCGGAGAGATCGACTTCGTTGATCTCCGAAGTTACCCGGCGCACCGAACCCAATGCTGCCAGGAGCACCAGGCCCAGTGTCACACCGGCGAGCCCCAAGACCAGTAGCGCGGCGCCAGGCTCGAGCCACTGCCCGAGGAACCCGGCTGCCATCGAACCGATCGCCGTACCCGTGACGGCTTGCACCATCCACAGACTGGACACGCGTCCGCGCAATTCGTCCGGCGTGTTCTGTTGAAGGACTGCAAATCTCAGAATGTCGTTGAGTGCGCGGCCGAGGCCGAATCCGGCCAGGCCCAGGAACGCGACAATCGCTGCTCCCGACGCACCCAGTACCACCAGGCCGAGAGGCATCAGCGCAACAGAGATCAACATCGCGGCGCCGTTGCGGTGGACTCGTCCCGTCCACCCGCTGGTGAGGGAACCGACCACAGCGCCGACAGCGGGGGCGCCGTAGAGCAGACCGAGCATGGTGGGTCCGCCGCCGAGAACCTGGTCGACGAAGGCAGGCAGCAACACCATAGGCCCGCTGACGAACATGACCAACAGTCCGCTGATCAGGATGCCGCGAATGACTGTGTGCGTGCCGGCGAATTTCACGCCGGTCACAAGCGCGCGCATCGGGCTTTCGTGATTCGTGCCCGGTGCAGGGGAAGGGCCGATGGCTTGGAACAACGTGACAGTTGCTGCGGTGGCCACCGCAGCAACAAAGTATGTCGCGGGGATGCCGCCGGAGGCGATGATCACGCCGGCGATTGCCGGCGAGATCATCGTCCCGATGTCGGTGGTCAGCGCTACCAAAGCGCCGGCCGCAGCCATCTTGTTGCGCGGCAACAACGTCGGCATCAAAGCCATCAAGGCCGAGCTGCTGACACCGCCGGCCAAGCCGTCGACGGCTGCCGCGACGTAGATGACCCACATCGACGGGTGTGGCAAGAGCGCATTGCACCCGAGAATGACAAAGCCGAGACCCGCAGCACTGCGGGCCAACTGGATGGTGCGTCGCCGGTCGTAACGATCAGCGAGCACACCGCCGAACAGGCTGCCGAAGAACATGGCGATGGCCATCGCCGTGGACACTCCGGCAACCTGCAAGGTCGAGCCGGTGAGCTGGTACGTCTGTGCGGGAACGGCTACGACGAGCAGTCCGATCCCGAGCAGCGAGATCAATCGCGCGGAAAACGCGTACCTGAATGGACGGCTGGTCCGCAACGGTGAAACATCGATCACCAGCCCACCGAATCGAGTCATGCGAAGGTCTGGCCGATCAGGTCGAGCGTAGCCATTGCGCCGTCGTAGTCAGGACGGTAGCTGGTGGCGGGGAGCTCGAACGTCGTGCCTGCCTTGAAGGACGGCAGCTGCGAGTAGAGCGGATCGGTGGCAAGTTCGGCCATCGGGCGACCGGACACCGGAATCACAAAGGCGACAGGAGCATCGGCGACCTGCGAGAGCAGTTCCGGGCTGACCTCGAACGAGTCACCCGAGCCGAAGAGCTGCGGGTTGCCGGCCTTGGCCATGACGTCGTCGGCCTTGAAACCGAGCTCGGCGAGCATTGCGGGGAGCGCTGCCGTCGGCGGCACGAGGTACGGCTTGTTGTTGGCGAGCGAGAGAATGTAGACGACGTTGCCCTCGGGAACCTTGATCTTGCCCTTGACCTCTTTGACCTTGTCGTCGTACGCGCTGATCAGTGCCGGAACCTTGTCCGAACGACCTGCGGCATCGGCGACGATCTCGAGCTGCTTGTCCCAGTTGGCAACCGTCTTGGGGACCAACACGGTGGGTGCGATAGCAGTCAGCTGGTCGTAGAGTTCCTCGGCCTGAACCGAGGTGATGCCCTGTCCACCGCCGATGATCAGGTCGGGTTCAGCCGCTGCGACGGCTTCGATGTTGAGCTGCTCGCCGGCCGGCAATTCCTTGGTGCCCTGCGCCTTTGCGGCATCCGACCATGCCGGCGGGAATCCACCGTCGAGGTTCGTGACACCGAGGACGCGGGTATCGGTGGCAACCACCGGTGCGTCCAGGGCGTACAGGTATCCGGCGAGACCGCCGCTCAGAACCACGATGCGCTCCGCCGACGCGGGCACGGTGACCGAGCCCTTTTCGGTTTCGATCACGCGCGTCGTGGGCTCTGCAGCCTTGGTCGGTTCGTCGTTCGAATCGCTACTGCAACCGATCATCGCCACGAGTGCGACGATCAGCAACCCTGCGATGGCGACGAATCGTCGCCAACTCCGTATCGCGAGGGGCGGTGTGGACTTCATCATTGAGCTCCCATTGTGTTTCAACTGTGTGGTTTTCAAACTATGTGGCCGTGCGTTTCGACAAATGGCTGTCGAGCAGCGGGGCAATTGCCGCCCACCCGGCTGGGGTCACCAATCCGGCGTGGTCGTACGGCAGATGGTGTACTGCCATGTCCCGGTCCCCGCGGACTCTGCGCCAGCGATCGGCCAGCAGCTGTCCGGACGCCTCGGCGTCGGCGGTGATCAGAGTAACCGGTCCGTCGTAGGTTGTGTCAGTCGAGCGGGCCACGAGCAAACGAGTGGCATCAAAACCCGCCCGAACATCCTCGACCAGTCCCGGTGCCTGAGTGAGGATCTCGGGTGGCAGGGCGGCGGCCAGATCTCGGTCGTCGGCATCGTCGCGACCGCGATCGTCACGATCTCCCAGTGGATGAGTATCGATCAGACCGGCGAACTCCACCGTCTCGCCGATACCGACCAGCTGAACCGCCATCGCGGCAACGACGTTGCCACCGAACGAGTAGCCGAGCAGGTGGTACGGCCCGCTCGGCTGAACGCCCCGAATCGTGTCGACGTACATCGCTGCCAGTTGGTCCACGTTCGTCGGTTCGAGTGGCTCACCGGCAACTGTGGGAAGTTGCAGGCCGAACAGTGGACGGTCAGCCTCGAGGACACCGATCAAAGGTGCAAAGGGCCAAGCGAATCCACCGGCCGGATGCACGCAGAACAGTGGTTCTTCGCTGCCTTCGGCTCGGAGTGTCAGAAGGCGATCGCGACTTAAATCGATTTCGGACGCCGACTCGCCAAGGTGTGCTGCAAGTTCTGCAACTGTCGGACGGGCCATCAGCGTTCCCACACCGACGCTCACCGACAGGTCATGCTCCATCTCCCCCACCAGTCGCATGGCTCGAAGCGAGTCGCCGCCGAGATCGAAGAAGCTCTCGTCGGGATCGACGGCCTCGACGCCGAGTACCCGCGCAAAGACCTGGCACAGTTGCCTTTCCATCTCGGTTCGCGGTGCTCGGGCCGCTGCTCGGGCGGGGGGTGCCGGCAACGCACCGCGGTCCAGTTTTCCGTTGGGCGTCAGCGGAATCGAATCCACGACGACGATGTCCGACGGAACCAGGTGTGCCGGTACGCGTTCCCGCAACGCAGCTCGCAGATCGGTTGAATCAGCGCCGGGTTCTTCGATGACGTACCCGACCAGTCGCGGCGGCCCACCGCCTTCGCTACGGACTGACGCTGCCGCTCTCAACACTCCCGGCAACGACGCCAGCGCGGATTCCACTTCACCCAATTCGATCCGAATGCCTCGGATCTTGACCTGATGGTCTGCGCGACCCAGATATTCGAGTTCGCCGTCGCGGCGACGCAGAACGACGTCACCCGTGCGGTACATGCGGTGACCGACCGAGTAGGGATCAGCGACGAATACGGAAGATGTCAGCGCGGTCCGGTGAAGGTAACCCATCGCCGTTCCGTCACCGGACATGTACAGCTCGCCCGCCGCTCCGATCGGAACCTCCCGCAGCCCCGAATCGAGTACCCGCGCGGACGCGTTCAGAATCGGACGACCCAAGCACGGTGTCTCGCTCCCCTGAACCGGGGATCCCATCGCGTTGATCGTGAACTCCGTCGGCCCGTAAAGGTCGTACCCGTCGACACCGTCCTGATCGCGCAATCGCGACCACAGTTCGGCAGGTACAGCTTCTCCTCCGAGCATCACCAACACAGGCGTCCGCTCCCCGTCGAGGAGACCGGCGGCCATCAGTTCCCGTGCATACGAGGGGGTTACATTCACGACGTCGATACCGACTTCGCGGTAATGCTTCACCAGAGACGCGGGGTCCAGTCGCGCCTGCTCGTCGATCACGTGAACTTCATGCCCCGCGAGCAACCAGAACAGTTCCTCCCACGACATGTCGAACGAGAACGAGACTGTGTGCGCGATGCGCAAACGTCGGCCACCCACACTGTTTTCGGTCGGAGTGAAGATCTCGGCCTTGTGATTGTGATACATCGTCGTCAACCCGCGGTGACCCACCACGACGCCCTTGGGTTTTCCGGTACTGCCCGAGGTGTAGATGACGTAGGCAGGCTGGTCCGGTGAGGTCGGCCCGCACACCGCGGCCTCGTCGACTACAGGTGCCGGGGACTGCCCGTCGAGTACCCCGGTTACGTCCGGGTCGTCGAGGACCAGACATACCTGTCCGTCCGGAACAACAAGGTCACGCGTCTGAGTCGTGGTGATCACCAGCGCCGCATCGCTGTCGAGGATCAGTTCGCGCAGGCGTGCCGGCGGGTGAGCCAGATCCAAGGGAAGGTATGCCGCTCCGGTTCTCATGACCGCGAAGATCGCTACGACGTGATCGGCGGTACGCGGAAGTGCGAGCGCCACAACACGGGTCGATCCCGCGCCTGGCACCGACTGCCCCAGCGCCGAAGCGAGTATCCGTGCCAGCCTGTCCACTCGAGTGTTCATCTCGGCTGCGCTCAGTGTGACGTCTCCGAAGACCAGCGCCGTCTCGTCCGGAGTTGCCGCTGCCCTTTCGCGGAGCAAGGCGTCCACGCTACCGCCGGCCTGGTCCGGCCGCGGCATCACAATGTGCTCCGAAGCGAATTCCGCGGGGGTGCGCGAAAGCGGAACCGCCGTGTCCGCCACCGTGGCGGTATCGGAATTCGCCATCACTTCGAGGATCGTGATGGTGCGTGAAAGAACGTCCCGAGCCACGTCGTGGGGAATCAGGTCGGGACGATTTTCGAGAGTGAGCGCCATCGGCGCATCCCCGACCCCCGGATCCACGTCGAGCGTGAGCGCATAGTGGGTGCCGTCCACTGCGTCGAACCCGACGATTCCACTGCGCCCGAACGTGTCTCGACGTGCCTGTTCGTCACGAGGCGTGTTGCGGAAGACGTAGAGCGTGTCGAACAGTGTTGCGAACCCAGCGCTTCGCTGCACGTCGCCGAGCCCGAGATGGTGCTGCCCCAGCAGCGATCCCTGTGCACGGAACAGGCGTCCGAGCAACGCCGAGATCTCCTCGCCTGGCCGGACCCGGACACGCACGGGAATGGTGTTGAGCGCCAAGCCCACCATGCGGTCGGCGCCCTCGACCTCGGGTGAACGTCCCGAAACCGTCGATCCGAAGACCACGTCGTCACGCCCCGTCACGGCGCGCAATGCCAGGCCCCACGCCGCAGAGACGACGGTGGACAGCGTCACTCCGCTACGTCTGGCCAGCTCGCGAACGTGCTCGGTGATGCTCTGTTCGAGCTGAACGCGGGTGAACACCGGCAACGGAGCGCGTCCGCCTGATCCCGTACCACCCACGAGTGTGGGTTGCTCGAGATCCGCGAGGTAGTCCTTCCAGGACGAGAGGGCGTCCGTGCGATCCGCTTCGGCGATCCATCGCAGGTGATCACGGAAGTCCGCAGGCTTGTCGAGCGCGCCGTCGAGTCCAACCGGGTCCGTGCCGTGAGTGCGAGCAAACTCGTAGAGCGCAAACAACTCCGCGTACATCAAGGTCTGCGACCAACCGTCGGTCAGCAGGTGGTGCTGAGTGAAGACGAGATGCGCTCCCCCACCCGGTAACCAGACCAGCACCATTCGAATGAGTGGTGGTGCACTCAAGTCGAAGAGCGTGCCGAATTCGGCCTCGTCGACGGCGCGAACCTCGCGATCGATGTCCTCGGTCGCAACTGCGCTCAGATCGATCTCGCGGAAAGGCATTTCGGCTGCCCTGGGCACGAACTGCACCGGAGCGTCGAAACCGGCGTGTGTGAAGCCGGCCCGCAGGTTCGGATAGCGCCGCAAGAGCGCATCCCCCGCTGCTCGGAGTGAGCGAACGTCGACGGCAGCATCGGCGGAGAACTCGAATCGCGGCTGCATGTGATAGACATCCGTACCGCCGGCGCCGTCGAGAACCGACTGGAAGTACATGCCTTCCTGCAAGGGACCGAGTGGCAGCACGTCCTGC
Organism: Rhodococcus sp. P4_E4; assembly: GCF_056401575.1. NCBI lineage: Bacteria > Bacillati > Actinomycetota > Actinomycetes > Mycobacteriales > Nocardiaceae > Rhodococcus > Rhodococcus sp. P4_E4. The sequence goes on from NZ_JBFUJB010000007.1 coordinate 85,442, forward strand.
CAGCCCGGGCTCAGCGACTCGAGCCGTGCCCGACGATCCGCATCGACGGCTACGAGTGGGCTCGGCACACGATCCGGCGCGGTGTCGGGCAATGCCTTTCGGTCCACCTTGCCGTTGAGGGTGAGCGGGAGTGCTTCGAGCACCGTGATGCTCTGCGGCACCATGTGCTCGGGGAGCAGCCGCGCAATCTCCTTGCGCACCAGAACCGAATCGAGCGTGGTTCCACCTTCGGGAACCACATATCCGTGCAGACTTCCGGTGCCCGCCGCATCGACACGGACGGTGGCTGCCGCGCGGAACACACCGGCCACCGATCCGAGCGCGCCTTCGACCTCGCCGAGCTCGATGCGGAAACCGCGAACCTTCACCTGATCGTCCGCACGACGAAGGAACTGCAAAACCCCTCGCCTGCGTCGGACCAGATCACCGGTGCGGTAGAGGCGTGCCCCCGGCAGAGAAGGATCGGCAACGAACCGAGCTACGGTCAGATCGGGGCGATTCAGGTATCCGCGGACCACCTGCGCACCGCCCAGATACAGCTCGCCCGCAACGCCTTCCGGAACCTCACGCAGGTCGTCGTCGAGGATTCGCACGTGCACGTCGGTCCAGGGCTGACCGATCGTGACTCGGTCGCCGGTCGTGATGACCGAAGATGTCGCCCACACCGTGGCCTCGGTGGGTCCGTAGACATTCCGGACCGAAGCAGCGTTGGCCACCAGATCGTCAGCCAGATCCTGCGGGAGGGCTTCCCCTCCCACCAGGGCTCGCACCATGGCGAGCCCGACTGCGTTCTCGTGTTCGGTGACCACTCGCCACAGAGCCGGCGTTGCCTGCATCACTGTCGCATCGCTTGCGATGATCAACGCCGACAACGCATCCGGATCGCGAACCGTCCTGCGGTCTGCGATCACGACAGTCGCGCCCGCTGCGAGCGGGCACAGCAACTCGAGTGCGGCGATGTCGAACGACACCGTTGTCACCGCGACGATGCGATCGCCGGGCCTGATCCAGCAATCCTCGAGTACCGTGTCCGCGAAGGCCGCGAGGTTGCCCGTCGAGACCATCACGCCCTTGGGGCGACCCGTCGAACCGGAGGTGTGGATCATGTAGGCGAGGTGATCACCCGCCGCGGGCGGTGAAGGAAGCACAACGCCCGAGTTGGTGAACTCACCGTCCACGAAGACACTCGTGGCGACCGTCGACGGAAGTTGCCCGGCGCTGTCGATACTGGTCAGGACACACACCGGGGCCGCGTCCTCGATCATGAACTCGAGCCGCTCACTCGGGTAGTCGACGTCGAGTGGCAGGTACGCCGCACCAATACGCAGTACCGCGAGCAGTCCGGCCACCAGATCCGCATCTCGATCGAGCGCGACGGCGACTACCTTCTCGGGTCCGGCGCCGGCCGCGAGAAGTTCGCGGGCCAGCTCGTCGACGCGCGCCGACAGTTCCCCATAGGTAATTCCGACCTCGCCGGAGATCACCGCGACGTCGTCGGGGTGACGGCTGACGTGTCGAGCGAACAACTGCGAGATCCCCGACGGCGGCGTCGCGCGTCGGCCCGGATCGCGATCCCACTTGCTTTCCGACAATCGCAGATCCGCGACGACAGTGCTGTTTTCGTGACCGAGGACCGCGATCACACCGTCGAGCAATGCGTCCGCAGTCGCGGCGTCGAACAGCCCGGCATCAACCGTCAATCGAAGTTCTGTTGCGGTTCGGACGAATTCGAGGTCGACGCTATTTCCGGGCGAGTGACCGACACGGGCAGCGAACAGACTGCTGGTGGGACGCCCGAGTAGATCGGCGATTCGGTCCAGGCTGACATCGGAATGCGCAAGTGCCTCAGAGACAGCGTTTTCGACTCGTCGAACGACATCGGCAATTCTCGGCCGACCGGACAGATCGACCCGAATCAGGCTGTCAGTCCCTTCCGAGAACAGTCCGACCGCAAGGTCCCGACCGCCACCGAAGCCGTTCAGCGTCGCCGCCACTGCGGCCAACAGCACCGCGTCGAATCCTGATCCGTCACCGAACCGAGCATCGCGTAGCTGACGAACGTAGGTGTGCGGGCGGTACTCTTCGCCGCGCGGGCGATCGTAGGGAAGGTCCGTTTCGAGGGGCAAGCCCGCGAGCGTGCGAACCCAATACCGCTCGTGATCAGGATTTCCCGCCACTGCCGGGGCGCGGAACGTCGCCACGGTCACGGCGGGTCGATCGACGACAGCAACCGAATCCGGCGAGAACTTCTTCTGATCGACGCGTGCGGCCATTGCAAGACCGTGGGGGGTCGGGGTGTCGAAGACATCGGAGACGACGACGCGTATTCCCAGCTTCCGCAGACTTCCCACCAACCGCATCGCTGTGAGCGAGTGACCGCCGAGAGTGAAGAAATTGTCGCCCGGATCGACGTCGGGAATCTCCAACACCGTTGCGACACAGGCGCACACTGCATCGACGACCGCTGGATCGACATCGATCGCTTGATCAGACGCGGCCGCCTTTTTCGTGACAGCCACCATTTTTGTGACAGCCACCGCATCGGCAACGCGGCGGGTCTGTCGGACAACCGAGAGCACCGCGGATGCGGGAGCTGTCGGCTCGGTCAGCAACCCACGCAGGATCTCCGCGAGCCGTGTGACCATTCGCTGCGCCGTGGCTTCGGAGACAACTGCCGGATCGTGGTACAGGACCAGATCCAGACCGGTGCTCGGCGGCGCCATCAACGTCATCGGATAGTGCGTGACTCCGCGGTTGGTGAATCCCTCGACTCGAAGTGTGTGCGATGCAGGCTGTCCCGCACCGGAGTTCGGGAAGTTCTCGAACACCAGGAGCGTGTCGAACAGTTGACCGATCCCGGCGATGCGTTCGATCTCGGCCAAACTGGTGTGCTCGACGTCCACGATGTCGAACTGCGCGTTCTGCAGACCGACGAACTGATCCAGCAAGGGCTGATCCGCGACGATGTCGAGGCGGGCCGGAATCGTGTTGCTGAACAACCCGACCATTCCCTCCACCCCGGAGAGTTCGGCAGGTCGGCCGGACACCGTGGCCCCGAACACGACGTCCCACTGTCCCGTCGCTTCGGCGAGCGCCGCTGCCCACGCACCCTGAACCAGGGTGTTGACCGTCAGCGCTCGCGCACGACCGAGTTCGATCAGCGCTTCGGCGTCCGATGTCGCGAGAGGAACCTCGAGCGCGACGGGCACACTTCGCGGCGCCCCTGCGTCGGCAACGAGAGTCGGCGCGGTGAGCCCACGCAGACGCTCACTCCACACTGCGCGGGCAGAGTCCTGATCACGGCCGGCGATCCATGCCAAGTAGTCGCGATACGGCGTCGGCGCAGGAAGGTGCGCATCGCCGTCGTGGTAGACGTTCATCAGCTCGCGCAGGACGATCGGAGTCGACCACCCGTCGGTGAGCAGGTGATGCGCATTGAGGACCAAACGGTGCACCCCGCCGGGCAGCCGAATCAGCAGCGCACGCAGCAGAGGCGGTGTACTGACATCGAAGACGTAATCGGCGGCCTCGTCCTCGAGCTGATCTGCAGAGCGGAATGCAGTGTCAGCTGGAACGGAGGTCAGGTCGACCGAACGCCACTCGACTTTTGCACCGCGCGGAATGATCTGAACGGGCCGTTCGAACTGCTCGTAGTGGAAAGCTGCGCGTAGGTTCGGGTGCCTGTCGATCACGGTCTCGAACGCGTCGGCCAACTTCACCTCGTCCAACGGGCCGGAGAGGTCGAAGCGTGCAGTAAGGGTGTAGACGTCTGCTTCGCCGTCACGGACCGCGTGGAACAGGAGGCCTTCTTGTAGCGGCGACAGCGGAAGTACATCGGCAAGCGGTCCGTGGACGGCTTCGAGTTCGTTGATCCCGGCTTGATCGACCACCGCGCCCTGGCCGAAGATCGTCGCCGAGCAATCGGAAGGCGTCAAACCACCCTCGAAGAGCGCGGCATGCGCGGTCAGGGCAGCGAGCGCACGTTCCCAATGCTCTTGCAGCTCGACGATCGTCGCGGCGTCGAGCACTGAACCCGCCGCAGTCCATTCGACTGCCAGCGTCGTCGAGTCGTCCTCTCGGACAAATGCGTTGAGCGCCAGCACTTCCGACATTGCCTTGCTCGCCGGTTCGATGACCGCGAATGGATCCTGCTCCGGCAATCGCCATCCGGTTCCGGGTAGGGACGGGAAGCGGCCGAGATAGTTGAGCAACAGTTCAGGTGTAGCGCACGCGGAAAGGTCAGGTGCGGTGTCGCGATCCAGATGCCGCAGAACTCCGTAGCCGACTCCACCTCCGGGTACGGCGCGTTTTGCTTCCTTCACCGCACGAAGCAGATGCCCGGCTGCTGCTCCGCCGCTCAGTGCGTCGGCAAGATCGTCTGCGGTGAGCAGTGCATCGGTGGGAACCCGGACGGGGAACTCACTGGTGAACCACCCGATGGTTCCGGCGAAGTCGGTGTCGCTGGTGAGCGCGTCGCGGCCATGGCCTTCGACGGTGACTGTCTGCGCGGGCATCCCGATGAGGCCGCGGCCGTGCTGCCATGAGCGCAAGGCAAGCATCAAACCCGCGAGAAGCACTTCGTCGGCCTTGGCTCGATACGCCGCCGGAAGCGTGGTCAACAGCGCGTCGGTGACAGCCGGGGGTGCAACAGTTGTCGTGCGAGAGGCGGTTGCGGTGACGTCGACTTTCGGGTCGAGACGACGACTGCCGATCGGCTCGTCGTCCGCCTGTACCGACGCGGATTTCCAGTACTCGAGCTCTGACGCCCTGCTGCCCGAGGCCCCGAATTCTGCGAGCAACCCCGCGTATCGGCGCCACGAACTTCCGCCAGCACCCAGCCGGGCCGACCTACGCTCGCGCGCTGCATCGGTAGCTTCGTGGAGGTCTGGAAGCAGAATTCGCCAGGACACACCGTCGACGATCAAATGGTGAGCCACGACGATCAAGTGGTCGGGTCGACCGGCCGCGGTATTGACCAGTACGACTCGCAGGAGTTCACCGGCGCGCGGGTCGAGACTCGCCGCCGACGCCTCCGCGAGCTCTCTGATCCGGGGCAGCTCCGAGGTGTCGGACACCTCGCGAACGAGTCCCTCGCTGCGCACCGCGCCGGCGTCCCGGACGATCAATTCGGTAGTGCCGCTGTCGTTGTCACGGCGCAGGAGCAGACGTAGAGCGTCATGGTGATCAAGGATCGTCTGCACGCCGGACTGCAGGTCGCCCAGCGAGAGGCCGTCGTCGATGCGCACTGCGGTCCACTGCGCGTAGCCCGCAATTGCCTCGTCTGTCGGATTCTTGTCGATCAGTGCCCGAACGATCGGCGGAGCGATCACGGTGCCGGTCGCCACGTCCGCAACCGAGGCTACGGCGTCGGCGTCATCGGCAATCTCACGCGCCGCAGCGGCGATGGTTCCCAGATCTCGCTGTGCAAGTAGCTCTTTCGGAGCAACGACCAGTCCGCGCACCCGCAGGCGACTGCTGACACTGATTGCCGTGATGCTGTCACCACCGAGACCGAAGAAATCCTCGTCCACGCCGACGCGCTCGCGGCCTAGCACCTCGGCCACCACGTCACAGAGGATTTCCTCGTGCGGTGTCGATGCAGCGCGACCTTCCGATTCGGTAGCCGGCGCAGGTAGTGCCGCACGATCGAGCTTTCCGTTCACCGTGACGGGCAGTTCGTCCAGAACGACGATCGCGGCCGGAACCAAATGATCCGGTACGCGACCGGCGAGGTCTCGGCGCAATTCTTCCTGCGGCGGAAGCGTTGTGCCGGCGGCGGCTACGACGTAGCCGACCAGGCTGGGCCGTCCACCATCCGTACGGATCAGCGCGGCGGCCGCGCCGATTCCGGGCACCGATCCGAGAACAGCCTCGACCTCGCTCAACTCGACGCGATGTCCGCGGATCTTCACCTGCTTGTCGCTACGACCGATGAAGTCGTATCCCCGCCCGGGTACCCAGCGCGCGACGTCCCCGGCGCGGTACATCAGATCCCCCGGAGCCCCGAAAGGATCTGCGACAAAACGCTCGGAGGTCGCTCCGGCGCGACCGAGGTATCCCCTGGCCAATTGCGGTCCGGCCAGATAGAGCTCACCTCGTTCACCGTCGGCGACCGGTTCGAGCGCGCTGTCGAGCAGGTACGCACGGGTCCCCGCGAGCGGGTACCCGATACGCGGTCCGGCACCTTCGACCGTGGTCGCGATCGCGTCGACCGTCGTTTCGGTGGGGCCGTACAGGTTTCGAGCGGGAACACCGGATTCGATGATCGCGTCCCACAGTGCGGGCGGTGCCGCCTCGCCGCCCACGACGAGGAGCTGCAACCGCTGCGTACGCAGCAATCCGTTGTCCACCATCGCTGCCGCCATCGACGGCGTCGTGTCGACCACGTCGACGCAATCTCGCTCGAACGCCGCGACCAGGGCAACGGCATCCTTCTGCAGTTCTTCGTCGTATACGTGCACCCGATGACCACAAAGCAGCCACAACAGCTGATCGAGAGACGCGTCGAAGGCGAACGACGCCGTATGCGCGGTGTGCAGTTGCCGATTTCCGACGCGTTCGGCCGTGTCCCGGTAGATGGTGGCGCGGTGATGGTGAAGCAGGTGCGCCAATCCACCACTTCTGACCAGCACTCCCTTGGGCTTGCCTGTCGATCCCGAGGTGTAGATGACATACGCCAGGTGATCACCATGCCGCGCCGTCGCCAGTTCACCGAGTTCGAGTGGAAACTCGGAATGGGCACGGAGGTCTTCGCGCACTGCGGCGGAATCGAGTACGAGCGGGTCGGGTCGAGAATCTCCGACGAGTTGCTCGGCCAGCGCGGAAGTGGTGAGCACCACTTTCGGTTGCGCGTCGTCGATCAGATCCCGCAACCGCTCGGCCGGGTGCTGCGGATCCAGGGCCACGTACGCTGCGCCCGCGTTCAGTGTCGCGAGCAGAGCCACCACCATCTCGGAGGTACGCGGAAGTGCAAGTCCGACAATGTCGTCCGGGCCGACATTGCGAGCCCGAAGCAACCGGGCGAGTTTGTGGACGCGGCCACCGAGTTCTGCGCCTGTCAGACGTTCCTCACCGCACACCAGGACCGTGTCATCCGCATGATCGGCGACGATGCGGTCGAAGACGTCCGGGACGAGGGCGACGGAGCCAGGCACAGGTTCAATTTCACGGCCGGCAAGGATCCGCGCAGCTTCGGGTGCCGGCATCATCTGCACCTGTCCGACGGCAGGGTCTCCCTCCCCCACCATCGCGTTGACGATGCTCACGAAACCAGCGAGGCGACGCTGAACCGAATCCCGAGTGTTGGTGCGCGCGTCCACTTCGAACCCGAGGAGAACTTCGCCGTCCGCGATGGGGGTGACCGTCAAACCCAGGTCCTCGGGCGGACCTCCGGCGACGTTACGTAGTACACCCACAGCGCCGGCGAAATCGAGGGCGAAGTCGAAAGCCTTGAGATTGATTCCGATCCCGTGAAGCAGTGCGCCCGTGCCGGCGACGCCCAGGTCCCGAGCAAGATTCTCACCGCGGTAGCGCTGGTGTGCGCGCAGGCTTTTCATCGTGGCGGCCACCTGCTTGCTCAGGTCACCGAGTCGATCGTGGCTGCGAATCGTCAACCGGAGAGGCAGAACGTTGACTGCCATGGCCGGGGTCTTGAGTGCCGTGCGCCCCACGCGCGCCATGAGTGGCATCGCGACGACAACATCCGTCTCACCGAGCAACCGGTGGAGAAACGCGCCGTAGCAGGCGATCAGCGCCTCGGCCCACGTTGTTCCCGTCGCGTCTGCCACCTCTTTGAGGCGGCCGAGGGCGTCGGCACTGATGACCTCGCGAACCTGGATCGTTCGTTCCGCCGGACCGGTGACCTGCTGGCCGCGTCCGTCCAACGCGGGAAAAGGCGTCAGGACATCACGCCAATAGTCACGATCTTCGACGAACTGGTTGCCCGCCCGGTACGCCTCGTCCTCGCTGACCAGATCTGTCATAGAACCGAATCGCGTTGGCGCGACCTCGGTTCCCTTCTTCGCGGCCGTGTAGTGCGCGGCGACTCGACGCGAAATCATTGCTGCGCTGTATCCGTCGACGATCAGGTGGTGATAGAGCTGGATGCACCAGATCTCGCGATCGGACAGCCTGATCAGCGAGTACGTGTACAGAGGGCGCTCCACCATCAGGCGGCAGTACTCGGACGCCCGGCTGCGCTCGGCGTCGACCAGTGCGTGCGCCACGGCTACGGGATCGCGCTCGTCACGGACGTCGGTGATCGGGATGATGCCAACCGGCTCGTCGGAGATGTACTGACGCGGGCCGTCCGCCGTCTCGATCATCCGCAGCCGCATGGTTTCGGCTTCGCCGATCGTCGCCCTGATGGCGGCCGTCAGAAGTTCGGTGTCGATCGGTTCGTCGCCCGAGATTTCGAGCACCTCACCGACGAGATAGCTCCGAGATTCGGGATCAAGCCTTTGTGCGTTCCAAATCCCGAGTTGAGCTCCTGTGAGAGCAAACGTAGCTTCGTTTGCCGCTCCGGAGTTCGAACCTGGAAGAACGCTCACACTGATCCCCTCGTCTGTGGACACACGTCACCCAAGGGTGACCTAACGTCGTTTTGGGTAGCCTAAACTAAATGTCGATGAATCGGGGAATCCGCCTCGCCGGTCCCTCCGGCCGACGACACAACTGATGTAACGCAGTCACATTTCAACGGATAACTACGCCATGACTACAAAAAGACCACCGGGAGTGTTTTGCTTGGAGGGCGAATGGGAGGAAAGCATCGAAAGTAGACTGAGCATTGAGCCTGCATTACGTCTGCTCGAGGCTCGCGACGATATTCGGCTGGTTCACCGTGACATTGCTACTCTCGCAGAACTCGAGTACTACTTGGATCGGTGGCTCAACACGCGACTCCGGGGATATGACTTCGGATACTTGGGATTTCATGGGAGTGCCGAGCGACTCGATGTCGGTCACGAACAAATGTCACTCGACGACCTCGCAGAATTGATCGACGGGCGATGTCAGGGCAAAGTCGTCTACTTCGGTTCGTGCAGCGTGCTCTCAGCGCCAGACGAGGTATTGACGAACTTCTGTCGCAGAACGGGTGCCCGCGCGGTTGCCGGATACACGAAGAATGTCGATTGGATCGAAACTGCCGCATTTGAACTACTGCTGGTGACTAAGCTCGTCCATTCGACAAACATGAAGCCGGCTTACACCTCGCTCTGCAAGACCTATCCCGACATGACACGCCGACTTGGCTTCCGCATGGCCCACTCGGCATGGGCGTCCGATCGCAATATCGCCGTTCAGGCGTCTCACTCAACGTGACTTACCGCGCCGCGAACCGCGACTGCGCACCTCGACCTGCCTGAGCGCTACAACAGATCCGAATCGCTTTGCGCTACAGCAGCATTTCCCTTGGGTCTCTGGATCGGTGAGCGAGCTTCGGCAGCGTGAGAAAACCGCGCTGCCGTCGCCTGCCGGCCGCTTCTGTTCGACTCGTGTCCACGTCGCACTCCCTCGAAGTCGGGTCGGCACCAGTGAATGAGCTAGTCCATCAAGGTCGCGGCGACGGTTCCGCCCAGTTCATAACATCCATCGCGGACAGATTTGTCCACGCTCACAGTCACTTCGAGCGGATCCGCCACCGCGACCAACCCGAGCCCTGTCGCGAGTTTGCGCACCGACGACACGGCACCAGCAGTGTCGTTGTTGCCGTGAACCCACAGGCCGTACGGCCGATCCGACACCGCACCGAGACATTGGTAGTACGTGGTGTCGAAGAAGTACTTGAGCGCACCCGACATGTATCCGAAATTGGCAGTGGTACCGAAAAGATAGCCGTCAGCAGCGAGTACGTCGGGCACCGTCGCCGCCAACGCCGGCACCACCTTCACCTCGACGCCCTCGATCTCCGGATCGCGAGCACCGGCAAGGACTGCATCCAACAATTCGTGGGTTGTCGGCGAGGGCGAGTGGTGAACCACCAACAAAGTCTTCACACACCTGACAATACGGCGACGGGTGGCGCACCCGTCGCCGTTCACGCCTACGCCGAAACCGTTTCCGCGCTCATCGCCTTGACCAGGTCATCGGTTCGGGTGACCGAGGCGCAGCGCCCGGCCGCGTACTCGAGGGCGCCGACATGCTCGCCTAGGGAGAAGTCGGCCACCGCGTCGCCCACGAAGAAGATCTGCACGTCTTGCATGAACCCGTCCAAAGCGGTAGTCAGGCAACCGATGTGGGCATAAATTCCGGTGATGATCAGCTGGTCACGCCCACTCTCGTGCAGCCGCTCACGCAGATCCGTTTTGATGAAGGCGCTGTAGCGCCATTTTGTGAGCATCACGTCGTCCGGATGCGGAGCCAACTCGGCGATCACGTCGGTGTGAGCGGGATCTGCCTTCAGACCCGGTCCCCAGAAATCCGACAGCAACGCACGCTCCTCGGGATCCTGATCTCCGGGTTGCGCGGTGTAGACGATCGGGATTCCGGCAGCTCGCGCCGACGAACGAAGCCGGTCTATGTTCGGAACCACGGTTTGGAGCGGGTCGACGCTTCGGTCGTACGCGTTCACGAAATATTCCTGCATGTCGTGCAGAAGCAGCACCGCTCGGGAAGGATCGAGAGTCCAGTCGACCCGATTCTGCGGAAACTCGGTGGGCATCTCGTATCGGACTGCGGTGGGTAGCGCCATGAAAATCTCCTCGAGAGAGTGGGAGTGAGAACCGATCAACTCGACAGCGTCTGCGCCGCAATCGATTCACTGAGAACACGGCGCAAGGCCGCCTTACTGGTCTTTCCGACGCCGGTGACGGGGAACTCGGTCACGAATTCCACTCGATCCGGAACCTTGTACGCCGCAACGCCTCGGCCTCGTATGTATCGCTTGATCTCGCCGACAGTCGGCGATTCTCCCGAAATCACCAGGACTGCACACGTTCGCTCGCCCAGGTACTCGTCGGGAACAGCCACGACGGCCGCGTCGTGGACCGCAGGATGCGAGAGCAGGTGGTTTTCGATCTCCTCCGCTGCAACCTTCTCACCGCCGCGGTTGATCTGGTCCTTTGCACGCCCCTCGACTATCAGGTGACCCGTGGCGGTGACGCTGACCAGATCGCCGGTGCGGTAGAAACCTTCGGCATCGAAGACCTCGGCGTTGTGCGCATCCGCGCGGTAGTAGCCGCGGATCGTGTACGGCCCCCGCGTCAGCAGGTGGCCCGTGGTTCCGGGCTCGACGAGCGCGCCCTCGTCGTCGACCACACGAACCTCGTCGTCGGGTGAAATGGGCCGACCCTGCGTGCTGACGATCAATTCTTGCGTGTCGTCGAGGCGGGTGTAGTTGACCAGCCCCTCGGCCATCCCGAACACCTGCTGGAGGGTGCAGCCCAACTCCGTGGGTACCCGTGCAGCCGCTTCGGCGCTGAATTTCGCTCCGCCGACGCCGAGAACCCGCAAGCTCGACAGATCGTGATCTACCTTACTGGGGGCGGCCATCCACGCCAAAGCGATCGGTGGAACCAACGAAGCGTGCGTGACTCGCTCTGATTCGATCAGACCGAAAGCTGTGGAGGGCATGGTGTCCGGCGCCAGAACCACGGAGCCGCCCGCGTGGAAAACACCGAGGATGCCTGGCGAACTCATCGGAAAATTATGCGCTGCAGGAAGAACCACCAACATGCGCGTCGAGTCGTCCACGCCGCAGATCGGGTTGGATGCTCGCACCGAGTAGAGGTAGTCGGCGTGCGTCCGCGGAATCAGCTTCGGAACACCGGTCGTGCCACCGGAAAGCTGAAGAAAGGCGACCGACAACGGATCGACGTCGGCAAGAACGGGAACCTCGTATCCGCGCAGCGAATCGAAACCGACAAACTCTTCGGGGTCACCCGCCACGATCACAACAGGCGGAATTTCGAGGCCTTCGTTCACCTCGCGCGCCAATGCGCGGTAGTCGAACCCGCCATGACGGTCGGCCACGATATAGGCAGCGACATCAGCGAACTGGCAGAAGTATCCGATTTCGGTTCGGCGATGCGCCGGCAACCCGAAAACCGGCAGTGCGCCGAGCTTCAGCACGCCGAACAATGCTTCGACGTATTCCACGATGTTCGGTAGCTGCAGGAGCACACGGTCACCGGCACGAACACCCAACGCGAACAGGCCTCCGGCCACTGCCGAACTACGACGATCGAGCTCGGAATACGTCAACCGTGTTTTTGCTCCAGCGGCATCGCTACCGAACACAGCTTCGTTGTCGGGATGTCGTGCGGCCGCATCCGTGATGAAACCGGCCAGCGTCTCGTCCGTCCAGTAGCCTCGTTCCCGATAGTGTGTCACCAATTCTGGTGGATACTGTGCGACGGGCGCCAAGGGCTCGCGAGCGATCCTCGAGGTCATGCAAGTGACTCCTCTTCGAAAGTACTGTCAGCAAATACGTCTCACGCTTTGAGCGTCGCACCACCGTCGACGTACAGCGCCTGCATGGTGATGTGGGCCGCCCGGTCGGACAGCAGGAAGTGCACCGAGTCCGCGATATCGTCTGCGGTGGCCAATTTTCCGAGCGGAATGCCCAGGCGATAGTTCGCCAGATTGCCTTCGATGACCGCGTCGGCACCCGAATCGTCGGTAGGGTCCGACCACAACGAACGCTGCATTGCGGTGTCGGTGGACCCAGGAGCGACCACGTTCACACGAATCCCGTCGGCGGCCAACTCCAGTCCAGTGGTTCGAACCAACATCGTCGCAGCAGCTTTGGACGAGCCGTAAGCACCCATCCCGATACGTGGCACTCCGGCTGCGTTGGACGAGACCACCACGATCGACCCGGTCCGCTGACGACGCATTTCCAGTCCCACACTTTGCAGCACGTTCAGCAAACCGAAGACATTGACGCCGAAGATCTTCCGCCACTGATCGGGATCAGAGTCCAGCACCGATCCGGTGTCGAGAATTCCTGCGACGTGCGCGAGCGCGTCGATCCGGCCGAACGTGTCCATCGTGGAGGCCACTGCTGCATCGACTGCTTGCCGGTCGGTCACGTCCACGACGTGGGACTCGATCGAGGCGCCATCGGCGATGGTTTCTGCCAATTCCGCAGCTACCCACTTCAATTCGACGTCGTCGCGATCAAGAAGCGCCAGCGAATACCCGTCGCGCGCAAGAGTCCGGGCAACTGCAGCGCCGATACCTGCCGCCGCACCGGTGACCACGGCGATTCGGTGCGCGCTCACTGCGGGCACAGGACCTGGACCCAGGCATTGATCGTGGGTTCTTCTGCCAACTCGGCGAAGTCGGCATCCGCGCCCGCTCCTCGCCACCGTTCGACGAGCGTCATCAAACGAACCGAGTCCAGGCCCTCGTCACCCAGGTCCGCGTCGTCGCCGAGTTGTTCTGCCCTCATCGACAGAACCTCGGCGACGTCGCGCACGATCTGGTCACGGTCCACGGTGTTGCTCATCGGTCTCCTCGAGTAGTGGTCGACGCGCTCAGATCGAGCCAACCCACCCTCGTGTCGACCCCGTCCGCACGCCTTGACTTTAGGCCAGCCTAACCATAACGGTACGGAAGTACATAACCCGGACGCTCACGACACACATTCGCCCAAACTAAGGGTAGCCTCAACATAGCAAGTAATCCTGTCGAACTGGAAGGGTGTCCATGCCAGCACTCGCCGAAGTCTCCGAATTCCCGTTGCGCAACAACCGGACTGACAATGGAACGAACTCCGTTTTCCTGCTCTCACGTAGGGAAACGTCGATCCGCACTTCGGGAGTAGTCGAAGAATTCGACTCGGCCTTCGACGCGGCTGAAGCCCTCAAGACGGGGCGTATCGACTCGGTCGTCGGTGCCCTGCCCTTCTCCCCGGAGACACCGTCCGCCCTCACTGCGCCACTGAGTTTCACGCGAGTCCGCGGTGATCTATATCACTCGAACACTCCGAAACTTCCCTCTTCGCGGGTAGCAGGATTCGGACCGAGCCCGCAGATCCACACCGACAGGGTCCGCAGCGCCATCGTCCGTCTTCAAGCAGGCGAACTCGACAAAGTTGTCCTCGCACGCTCACTGACCATCGAAGCCGAGTCCGCGATCTCCCCCTCCGCTCTGGCCGAGAATCTGATTGCACTCGACCACGCGCACAACGGCTTCTGCGTCGACCTGTCCCCCGCCGGTGGCGGGTACCGCGGACGTTCGCTGGTCGGCTCGACACCAGAGGTTCTCATCGAGCGGCGAGGCGACGTCGTCACCTGCCACCCGTTGGCGGGCTCGATTGCACGGCATCCGAATTCGGATCAGGACGAGGCGAATGCCGAGCAACTCCGCGCTTCGACCAAAGATCTCACAGAACACGCTTTTGTCGTCGATTCCATCAGCGCGATCCTCGGACCGCTGTGCACGTCGTTCACTGCACCCAGAGCTCCGGAACTGCTTCGGACACCGCAACTGTGGCACCTCGGGACCAAGATCGAAGGAGTCCTGACCGATCCGAGCCTGACCTCGCTCGAACTGGCAATGGCGCTGCACCCGACTCCCGCTGTCTGCGGAACACCAACGGACGCTGCACGCGAGCACATCACCGCAACCGAGGGCGATCGCGGATTCTATGCCGGTGCGATCGGCTGGTGCGACCGCACCGGAGACGGTGAGTGGATGGTAGCCATTCGTTGCGCCGAGATCGCCGCAGACGGTCTGTCCGCGCGGGCGTACGCCGGCGGCGGCATCGTCGCTTCTTCCGATCCTGAAACCGAGCTGCGAGAGACCAGTACAAAATTCCGCACGCTACTCAGCGCGTTCGACCTCGCTGAACATCAGCTCTGACAGGGAGTCACTATTTCGAGGTGTTCAAGGCGATCGCGGCGTGAACGAGTGCCTTGAACGCCTTTTCGTTGACGGTTTCACCCTCGTGAAAGTCGATCGCCCGCCTGGTATTGCCCTCGAGGCTGGAGTTGAAGAGGCCTGAGGCGTCCTCGAGCGATGCGCCTTTGGCAAAAGTCACCTTGACTGCGCTCTTGTAAGTCTCACCGGTACAGATCATTCCGGCGTGGTACCACACCGGGACTCCTCGCCACTTCCATTCCTCCACTACATTCGGGTCCACCTCTTTGATCAGGGTGCGTATCCGCGAGAGCGTCTCGCCCCGCCAGTCTCCGAGTTCCTCGATTCGCTTGTCGATCAACTGAGACGGGGAGTCTGCGCCTTGCTTTTCGGAATCACTCTTCGCCATCGCTTCGTCACTTCCTGCTCGTTGTCGCCGATCTCCGGTGAGTCGAGTATCCCCTCCGGCACCCACATTCATTCGGCGAACCATAGATCTCCGCGGCTTCGACGCTCTGTGCACACCCACCGATGCGGGCCTTTCCGAGCTGTCCGGACTCACCACCACAACAACCGGGATGTACGCAATCGGCGACAGCGGCTCTGACGATCGCGTCGCCGAACTCGATTCGAACTGCCAAGTTCAGCGATGGATCAATGTGGGCGCTCCTCGCGTCGATGTCGAGGACCTCCGACGACGAATGGGCACACGCCGTACAATAAGCCACCGAAAACGTCACCCGCATCGAAGACCTCAACCGCGCAAGCAACCAACGCGGAAACTCCTGGTCGCTCCCCATCCCCGGCGGCACCTACGCCCACACCCCCACCTGGACCAGCCGCACACACTGGCAACACCAAGTCCGCACCCTCCTCAACGGCTCTGTCACGTTGTTGAACGCGGCAAACTGGGAGAATGTGGCGTGAGCACTTGATTCCTCAACGTGATTTCGCCGGATGCGGCAATCCAGCACATATCCAGTTGGGAACCAATCACAACAACCGCAGTGAGTACGCGCTTCGGCGACGCAATATCGCCAGCCCACTAGCTGTATGAGGCATGGACGTTGGTAACTCGGTGCCGGCGGTAAGCTGCGGGCGGTCGTCCTCCGCGTGCTGAATGCGGTCGGTGATAATTGTAGTGAACCTCCAGATCTCGATGGTGGTCCGTCGTTGCGTCTCGCTAGTGTATTCGCGGGAGTACAGCAGTTCTTCGGCGAGGATGCGGTTGTACCGTTCCACTTTTCCGTTGTTTTCGGCGTGTACGGCCGGATTCGGTAGTGCCGGGCCTCGCGGAATGAAGCGGTGAAATATGCTGCCCGGTAACATGATTCGTGCCGGTGATCATGCGTTCGATCTGGGCGATGCCGTGAGCTAGGAGCCTGTGAACGAACTCGCCGACCTCACCACGCCGAAGCGATCCTCACGATGATGTACCGCAAGGTGCTCCGTTCGGCCGTCTCGCAGCTACACCCAACAACTAAACGGAAAGGGGGCCGCTGCGCAGTGCTGCATGTGCTGCAGCAGTTTCCATCCGGACTGTGACATGTTTCTAACCACCGGTTAACGATGTCTCCACTGCTTCGCATCGAGTCGGCCACCGGTCGAGGATGTCCGCCGCGCCGTCTGAACTACCCGGCGGTCGAGCAGGCTGGAGGTACTTCCTGATTTGATGTAGCTCAGTCGGTACAAGGGAGTACATCACGTGCAGTTAAGCAAGGGACAGAATGCTCCACTCGATCAGGCCGAGATCACTGTGCACTGCACATGGCACCAACGCCCCGAGATCGACGCCGACATATCAGCGCTCCTGCTCACCCCCGACGGGAAGGTCCGCGGCGACTTCGATTTCGTGTTCTACAACCAGGCCGAATCCAGAGACGATTCCACCCACCACGGAGGCAAACGAAGTGCCGGAACATCGATGGAAGACCGCATCACAGTGGACCTGTACCGCCTCGATCAGGAGATCGAGCGCATCGCAATCGTCCTCAGTCTCGATGCGCCTACCCCGGCAACTCTCGCGGACCTGGGACAAGCAGACATCGCCGTTCGCGACGCAAACGGCAGCACACTCGCCACATTCACCATCGACGACTGGAGCAGCGAAACCGCGGCCGTCACCGTCGAAATCTACCGCCGCGACCACCACTGGAAGATCCGTGCCGTCGGCCAGGGCTACCACGACGGACTCGCCGGTCTGGCCCGCGATTTCGGTGTCACCGTCGACGACGACACCGACGCCCCGACCTCCGAAGCCGCTGCCCCACCAGTAGTCCACGGCCCACCGCCCATCGACTGGTCCAACCCGCCCGTCCCCGCCGGATACGAACTGTAGGAGCCGATCATGGGTTTCAGATTCCGCAAAAGCATCCAGATCGTCCCCGGAGTTCGCGTCAACGTCAGCCGCAGCGGCATCGGCTACTCCGCAGGCGTCAAGGGCGCCCGAATCACCAAACACGCCAACGGCCGCGTCAGCCGAACCCTGTCCGTGCCAGGTACCGGGCTCTCGCATCAAACGACGATCGGGGGCAACCGATCCCGACCGACCAGCACATCCGCTCCCCGCCGCCGAACTCCCACTGCCGCAGCGACGCCGGTCTCCCAACTCCCACCAACGCCGCCCGTTCCGGTGATGCCGCCTCCCCATGCGCCGGCCTGGGAGCGTGAACTGTTCCAGATCCTGCACTCACGGACACCAGCCGACTACGTCGGCGTCGCGCAACGACACGGGCATATCGCCCCGAACATACGGATCCTCGCCGCAGCATTGGAAGGCTTGCTGCACTTCGAATTCGCCGACACCAACCCCGCCGCCGCCCACCGAGCACGTTCACTCCTCGGATGGGTCGTCGCCCAACACGTCAACCTGTCCGCAGACCCCTTCGTGCAGAGATACATCCCCGAACGCAGGTGGCCGGTAGAAATCGTCCACGGCGTCACAGCTGCCCTGCGCATCAGCGACGACGTCCTCATCCTCGCCGCCGCCGAACTGCACCAAAGCGCCGACAACCTCCCCGCCGCGATCTGGACAGTCGAATACGCGACCCCCACAGCCCACGCAGCACTCTCGCTGGCGGACCTCTACAGCTCCGCCGACCGACACCAAGACGTTGTCGATCTGACCAACGGCATCACCAACGAGGACGACGCCACCGCGCTACTGCTCGCTCTACGCGGGCGAGCATTCGCTCAGCTCGGATACAACGACGCTGCACGCGAAAGCTTCAAAGAAGCACTGCGAGTCCGCTCCCGCGCCTCCGAAGTGCGCCACCGCACTCTCCTCGAACGCGCCCAGGTCGATCTCGCCCAGAACCGGAAAGCAGCCGCACGCAAGAGCATCGAAAAAATCCTCGCCGAAGACCCCACCTACCCAGGACTTCACGAAGCACTCGCAGCACTACCCTGACCACGTCCATCGCAACAAATCCGGTCTTGACCACGACCAAGGACGTCATGGACAGAAGCACCGTAACCGGTGCAGCGGTTCTACGACGCAATTCGCAAAGCCACCGCGTACATCGCCGACCCGGCCAACATGGACACTGTCGTCACCGCCCTCTCGAAACTCGTCGGACTTCCGGAGGGTCGGTCCACCCCGATCTACGGGGACTGTCTCTAAATCGGTGTTTCGGCCCGACTAGCTGAGTGAATGCTCAGTGAGGAGGTGCCGAGATGACGACACTGGAAGATGTGACGAAGAAGAGGGCCGAGCCCTCTGCGGAAGCTGCGGCGGCTGCGGAGTTGGTCAGGTAGGCGAAGGAGCAGGGTCTGTCGCTGACCGGGCCGGACGGTTTGCTCAAGCAGTTCACCAAAACCGTTCTGGAAACCGCGTTGAACGAGGAGAATGACCGAGCACCTCGGGCACGACAAGAACCAAGCCCCGCCGGAACGTGGCTCGACGAATATTCGCAACGGGACTCGGTCGAAAACGGTGTTGACCGAGGCCAGCGGCCACGTTCCGATCGAGGTCCCTCGTGATCGGGAAGGAACGATCGAGCCGCAGATCGTCAAGAAACGCCAGCGTCGATTGAACGGGGTCGATGAGATCGTGTTGTCGTTGCATGCCAAAGGGTTAACGACTGGTGAGATCAGTTCGCATTTCGCTGAAATCTACGGCGCCTCGGTCTCGAAAGAGACCATCTCGCGGATCACCGACAAGGTCCTCAAGGAGATGCAGGACTGGTCTGCCCGACCGCTCGACGAAGCCTACGCTGCGATTTTCGTCGATGCGATCGTCGTCAAAGTCAGGGACGGGCACCGCGACGTGCTCGGTTTGTGGGCGGGAACCGGCGGTGAGGGCGCGAAATTCTGGATGTCCGTGCTGACGGATATCCGAAATCGGGGCACCCGGGACGTGTTCTTCCTGGTCTGCGACGGATTGAAAGGTCTACCGGAGGTCGTCGAGAATGTGTGGCCGGCGACCACGGTGCAAACGTGTGTAATCCATTTGATCCGCAATACGTTTCGGTTGTCGTCACGGCAGCATTAAGATGCGCTCAAACATGATCTCAAGCCGATCTACACTGCCCCGACCGAGGCCGCCGCGAGTGCAGCGTTCGAGGATCTCGCTGACCGTTGGGGCAAGCAGTATCCGGCGATCATCCGATTGTGGAACAACGCCTGACAGGAGTTCATCCCGTTCCTGGACTACGACACCGAGATACGGCGAGTGCTGTGCTCTACCAATGCGATTGAGTCTTTTAGTGCCCGATACCGGCAGGCTGTCAAGGCTCGTAGGCATTTTCCCACCGAAGCTGCCGCACTGAAATGCCTCTACCTGGTGACGCGTTCACTGGACCCGACAGGCAAGGGCCAGGCACGATGAATAACGAGGTGGAAGCCTGCGCTGAACGCGTTTGCGATCACGTTCGCCGATCGTTGGCCCGGATCGGAAACTTACTGTTGGAAAACCGCCGAAACACCGTTACCGAGATAGACCCCGACTGTTCGCAGTTGATCGAGTATGGATCCTTAACGACGTTACTTTCCAACGTGTTACGTGGGCCGAAGGGCAAAGTTGTTTCGGATGTCGCTGTTTGCTATGTGCCGGCGTGTTGGCGGTGGTGTGATGCGCTCCAGGCGGCGCCGAGGGAGAAGTGGCTGACGACGCCGTAGTGGTTCATCGCGTCGGCGACTCGGCGGCGCCCGGTTCGGGTGGTCATTCCGAGTGCGGTTGATGCTGATTCCATCGTCATGCCGGAGTTCATCAGGTGCAAAATGGGGTCCCAGGGGTTTTCCCATGGCTGGTCGTGCGCGGTGACGGGTATTGCTTCCTCCCAGATGCGGTGATAGATCCAGGTCATCGTCTGCGCGAGGGTGGGGGAATCGATGGCCATGATGCTGCTTGGCCATGCTTGTCCCCAAGTGAGGGGGATTCCGATGCGGGTGTGGTCGAGTATCCAGAAGAAGCTCGGTGGGTTCGGATGCATCCGAACGTGTGAGCCTGCGTTGATTTCGTGGGCAATTTGGTTGCGTCCGAGATCGGAGTTCGCGTCGGCGGTACTGACGATCAGGCGGATGTCGTGATCGGGTACGGCGTTTTTCTCCCAGTAGGATCCGGGTTCCTGTTCGAGAAGCGCTGTGTACAGGGGTGTGGTGTCGGGCATGCATGCGTAGGAGGTGCGGGGTTTCGCTCGTGAGGCTTGCAGTTTGTACATGTCTGCGGCGGCGAATGGGCCGTGCATGACGTCGATGGGCAGACCGTGGGCATCGGTGTCGCCGTATTGCCAGGCTTGCAACAGTTTCGGCAGTGTGGCGAGAATTCCTTGGGTTGTGGTGATCGTATCGGCGAGATTGTGGGACAAGCTGGTGAGGATGTGGTGGGTGACGTCGGCGACTGCGTTGTCGGGGCGTCGGTAGGTGATGATTTCGTTTGAGAGTGAGAGGAATCCGAGTTCTTCGAGTCGTTGAACCTGTTGTTCGGTTGTTTCGGGTGACGCACCCACTGCGGCGGCGAGTTCGGCGACAGACTCGATCCGGCCGCGTAATGCCGTATTGAGAAACTCTGCGAGTTCGGCGGTCCGGTTCATGCGGGTCCCTTCGTCCGGTGTTCGTCAGGTATCTCGTGCGAGTAGTGCGGATTTCGGATTCCGCACTGTCGTTCAGCGTGCAGTTCGGCTTACTTCGTGTCGTGAACTCACATCCCTCGATGTGGCTGACGATGATCGTACGGGGCCAATCGCCCGACAGGCGCAGGGTCGGTACCGGATGTGCAGCTTGACGGGAGATCGACGTAACCGGCTCAGGTGCTCGATTCGTGCACAATTCGCGCAGGACGTTTGATCCTTGTTCTCCGCCAGGCGGAGGCGCACTGACATCGCATCGCCGATGGCACCGTCACGTTGTTGAATGGGGCAAAACTGGGAGAATATGGCGTGACCAGTCCGATGCCGTCGTACAAAGGCCACCGTTACCCGGTCGAGATCATCAACCACTGCGTGTGGTTGTACTCTCGGTTCCCACTCAGTTTCCGTGAGGCCGAGGAACTTATGCTCGAACGCGGTGTCGTGGTCAGTTACGAGACGGTCCGGCGGTGATGCGCCAAATTCGGGCCGGCCTACACCAACGAGCTTCGCCGGCGGCGCCTACAACCCGGTGACAAGTGGCACCTCGACGAGGGCTTCATTCGGATCAATGGTCGGCAACATTATTGTGGCGTGCTGTCGATCAGGACTGCGACGTGCTCGATGTGCTAGTTCAGTCACACCGAAACGCGTTGGCGGCCAAACGGTTCTTCCGTAGGCTGCTCAAAGGTGTGGAGTATGCGCTGCGGGTGATCGTCACCGACAAGATCGGCAGCTACCAGGTGGCGCACCGCGAGATGCAGGGAACGGTCGAGCATTGCCAGTCGAAGTATTTGAACAAGCGAGCCGAGAACTCGCACCAACCGACCCGACAACGCGAACGTGCGATGAAACGCTTCAACTCACTTGGGCACGCGCAACGGTTGCTGTCCGCGTTCAGCAGCATCTCGCCACATTTCCGGCGGCGCCGACACCTGCTAACCGCCGCCGAATGGCGTTCCGAGATGGCCGACCGATTCGCAGCCTGGCGGGAGACCACCGCGACATATTCCGCCGCCTGAAGGTGAACGGCCCGGCGGTGTCCGGTATCAATCTGCCCCAAACTAGATGTGCCGCTATATTTTTGGATCAAAGCGACAGCGCCACCGTACGGGAGTGCGGGTGGTGCGGATTGCCCTCGGTGGTTCGCTCGTCCAACTCGCGGCGCGAGGCCTTCAGATAACCGGAGGTGATCAGCTGACGCTTACCGTCCTGGGCGTAATCACATAGGTGCAGAATGAAATTCAAATCACTCTGGTCGATCTCCGCGAAGGGGTCCGCGGCTCCGGCGCCGATCATCTCCGTGGACTCCTCTAAAACCGTTGTGCCCCAAGCCAGGATTTCGACGTTGCCAGTCACGGCGAGGGCGGCCTGGTAGAAGCCGTCAGAGTCGGCGCACTCGACGCCCATGGGCTCCGGTTCGGTAGCGAGTTTGTGACGCGGGCGCAGGTACAGCGATTTGTAATCGATAGCCATTGGTGACCAATGGTTTCCGGCGGCCAGTTCGTGTGAGCCTTTGACGAAGACGCTCACGGCCGATCGTCTATGACAAGTTGCCCGGCGCGATAGACCGAATAGGCGCGGGCCCAGTTGGTTCCGGACGAGCGGGTACTCCAACTTCGCGGGCGGCTGCACGGATGCTCCATTCACGGCCTCCAATTCCATGAAGCGGCGGCGCTTGGCGGAGTGTAGGCGCCGGCCCTGCCCCCCTTAACACGACAAGACGAGACGAGACGATGACAACATAACCCCAGAATCTCAGGCCTGTTGCAACGATCGATTAAGACCATCGGGTCGGGACTGGACTAGCTTTCGACCCTCGCTCACACTCAGGCATAGATCGAGATTCGATTCGGCCGTCCACCTCTACCTGACCATCAGCCGCCTATGAACCGCAACCGATCCCCGCAACGATCGGTGCATCGGGGCGAGCGGCCAGATTCGGCCACTTACGGCCCCAGTAAAGGAATGTCCTATAGTGGCCACCCGAAAATCCCACTTCTCTGACGAATCGCCCTATACCTTCCGGTAGTGGTCGCCTTTCGCGACTGCTCTTCGTATCCCGACACGGGGCGTAGACAATTGGAAGGCAAGTACCTGTGACTGTTCTCGAGCGATTGCACCCACCCCCACGTCGGTACAGATCCGCCGCAGCATTCAGCGTCGGCACGCTTGCGGTTGTCATGACCTTCAGTGGTGCGGTCGGGACCGCATCCGCGGATACCGTTACCGCTGTCTGTCCCGATCAAGTCCACTGCACGGAAACCTTCACCTTCACGGGCTCACTCCAGAATTGGGTGGCGCCCGCCAATGTGACTGTGGCGACGGTGAGTGTGTTCGGCGCCGAAGGCGGATGGACGCCGGACGGCGTACCAGGCGGCCACGGCGCCCATGTGTCCGCCACCGCGCCCGTGGTCGCCGGCCAGACATACCCGGTACAGGTCGGCGGCACTCCGACGGACATATACCAGGGGGGCTATGGTGGCGGCGGCCGCCCCGGCGGGTGCCGTCACGCCGACGCTTCTGTCGGCGGCGGCGGCGCGTCACAGTTCGGCACCGTACAGCCGAACGGTGTTGCGCTGATCGCCGGCGGCGGGGGCGGTGGTGGCGGCCATGGATACGGGTCCCACGCTGGAGACGGTGGCAGTGGCGGTGCGAGCGGCGCCGCCGGCGGCCACGGAGAGAATATCAGCGGCATGTTCAAGGACTCGAAGGGCGGCACCGGCGGCGGCGCCGGCGCTACAGCGGCCGACGGAACCGGCCACGCCGGCGGCCCCGGCCACGGCGGCGACGGCGAAGACCCTGGCTACCCCGGCTCGTCGGGAACACTGGGAGCGGGAGGCAACGGAGCTGCGGCAAATTACAACAACTGCGAGGGCGGCGGCGGCGGCGGCGGTGGCGGCGGCTACTACGGTGGCGGCGGCGGCGGCGGCGCCAGCTACAACGGAACCCACGCCAAGACACTGGGCTCTGGCGGTGGGGGCGGTGGCGGCGGGTCCAACTACGTCTCACCTTCTGCAACGAGCATCGAAGTCACCGACGGAGTGGCCGCAGGAAACGGCCAGGTTGTCATCACCTACATCAAGCCAGCCGAGCAGACCATCACGTTCACCTCCACCCCACCGACAGACGCATCTTTTCAAGGCGAGCACTATTCACCACGAGCAACCACCACTTCCACTCTGACGGTCGGCTTCTCAGCGTCCGGGGCATGCACAGCCAGCAGCGATCCGCACTACCTCCCCTATGTGGAGTTCACCAGTGCCGGCACCTGCACAATCACTGCGACCCAACCCGGCGACGAGTTCACCCTGCCCGCTCCACCACAAGTCCAGAGCTTCCCCGTCGAACGTGCCGAACAGCGCATCATAATTACCTCCCGCCCGGACAGTCCGTCAAGGGTGGGATACACCTACGGCCTCGCTGCGATCGGCGGAGACAACATCGCTTTCGGTGCAACCGGACCGTGTAGCATCGTCGGCCGATTCGTCACGTCCACAGGCATCGGCACCTGCACCGTGACCGCCGATCTGGCGGGCACTGCGACCTACAAACCCGCGCCGCAGGTCACCCAGACCATCACCATCGAACAGGGCAACCAGACCATCATGTTCACCTCCACTCCGCCGACCAACCCACTTCTCGGGGACACCTACACCCCTACCGCGTGGGGAGCGCCGTCCAATGTGCCAGTCACGTTCGGCGCCACCGGGAGCTGCGCGATCAGCACAGCCGGGGTTGTCACCTTCACAAGTACAGGTGAATGCATCGTCGCCGCGAATCAGGCCGCTGCACTCGGTTGGAACGCGGCCCCGCAGGAAACCCAAACCATCAATGTCACAGAGACGCCTGCCCACATCATCACCAGGGTGTGCGGAAATTACGTCTCCAACCCCACCCCCGAGAGCTATACCAATTGCTCCGGTAAGGAATTGACCGGTACGAACCTCGAAGGTGTGAACCTGACCGGCGCCAATCTAACCGGCACAAGTCTCGAGAACGCGAACCTGACCGGCGCCAATCTAACCGGCACAAATCTTGAGAACGCGAACCTGACCGGCACAAATCTAACCGGCACAAATCTCGAGGGCGCGAACCTGACCGGCACCTCAGCGCTTCCGAACAACATCACCGTGATCGCCGAATCCGCAGACGGCGCTCGTGCCACCTGGACCGACCCCGCCATGCCCCTAGGTTTGATCTTCGGCACCTGCACACCCACCTCCGGGACAGTCTTTCCTGTCGGCACAACCATCGTGACATGCGCCGTCACCAGCGTGACTGGGGACACCCCGACAACAGGCATCGGTACCTTCACCGTCACCACCGAACCGGCCATCGCCCCACCTATCATCGGATCCCTCGGATCGCTGGGACCAATCTTCGGCAGCTGACCATCCGCACATCCCGTCCCTGAACAGCCGGCCGTGCCCCCATCATGATTGGAGGCACGGCCAATTTTCCTGTTCGACCACTCTCGATGGACATCGACACCGAGGGGGTTGCCCTGCACCCCGCCATTTCCTCGAGCACCTTGTCGGTAATCCGAGAAATGGTCTCTAGGAATAGCCTTTTGGACACCGACACGCCATAGATATTGGCGAAGCGAGCACTGCTCTCACCGGTCGTCAATCCTTTCGCATACCAGCGGAACTCGAATCGCTCTGCTCAACTCGGTACATAGCAGGATTCGACCGCGAACTCGTCGAACGTATCGAACAACTCGACGAGACCGATCAACGCGTGTTCGCGCACTGGTGCGTGCATCGCGCCTTCGACCGCCCCTGAATCTCCCACATCGCCTGGATCGCCAAGGGATTGGGGTCTATCTCTTTAACGGTGTTTCGGTCGGTCTCCATCAGTAAGTTTCCGATCCCGGCCAACGATCGGCGAACGTGATCGCAAACGCGTTCAGAGCAGGCTTCCACCGCATGATCCATCGTGCCTGACCCTTGCCTGTCGGGTGAAGCGAACGCGTCACCAAATAGAGGCACTTGAGCGCAGCAGCCTCGATAGGAAAATGACCACGCGCCTTCACCGCCCTACGGTACCGCGCATTGAGGGGCTCGATTGCGTTGGTAGAGCCGAGAACTCGCCGTATCTCAATGTCGTGATCGAGGAACGGGATGAATTCCTGCCGGGCATTGGTCCACAGTCGGATGATCGCCGGATATCTCTCGCCCCAATGCTCGGCGAGATCGTCCAGCGCCGCATGAGCGGCCGCCTCGGTCGGGGCGGTGTAGATCGGCTTGAGATCGTGTTTGAGCGCACACCAGTGCTGGCGACCCGAGAGCCGAAAAGTGTTTCAGATCAAGTGCACGATGCAGGTTTGGACCGTGGCGGCCGGCCACACGTTCTCTACGCCCTCCGGCAGGCCTTTCAATCCGTCGCAGACCAGGAAGAACACGTCCCGGGTGCCCCGATTTCGAATGTCTGTGAGCACGGACATTCAGAATTTGGCGCCCTCGCCGCCCGTTCCGGCCCACAATCCGAGCACGTCGCGGTGTCCGTCGAGATTGACGCCGATCGCGGCGTAGATCGGCCGGTTCGCGACCTGCACGTCTCGAACTTTGACGACGATTGCGTCGATGAAGATCGCTGCGTACACCTCGTCGAGCGGTCGGGCGGACCAGTCCTGCATCTCGTCGATCACTTTGTCGGTGATCCGCGAGATGGTTTCTTTCGAGACCGAGGCGCCGTAGATTTCAGCGAGGTGGGCGGAGATCGCCAAGTCACTCGGAAGATCCCCGTCCACGATTGCACGCGAGATCGCCCGCAACGGCGGACGGATCGCTAACGGGGCAAGCAAGAGTCGGAAACCGCCTCCTTGCGGAATCGTAAATGCCGATGCCGGATCAACCAGTGCATCAAAGTGAGTACAGTTCCCGACTCGATTCGCCTTGGGCCGAAATCCCTTGCAGAACTGCATGTTTAAGTCGACCTCGTTCACGCTTCTGTGTGGGTGTGATCCCGGTTCAGCCACTTGTGATAGTTGCGGAGCACGAAATACAGCACGACAGCGACCGCACCGGCGACAAGGACGGCGACAACGCGTTGTGCTCCGAGATCGACCACTCTCGACGATCCGGTTAACGAAGCCATGAGAATCACCGTCGGTGTGAGCAACGAGATGTAGAGCAGCCGTTTGTCATCCTCGAGGTAGGCGAGCGTCAGTATCGCGCAGACGAGAAGCAGTACCACCACGAGCGGCGTCGGGAGAAACGACGCCAATGCCGTGACGGCGATAGCGCCGATCGCAGTCCCGAGGATGCGTTCACTGATCTGTCCGGGGTGCTCGTGTGGATCTGGAACGAAGATCAGGCAGAATGCAAGCAATGCCCAGGTCACTCTGGGTAGGTCGAGCAGATCCATCAGACCGACAATCAAAACGCAGCCGAGTGCGAGCAGAATGCCGTATTCGAATGCTTGCCGTGCAGGCAACGCGTGCCGGGTAGGGGTCAGACGGGCAATGTATGCCGCCGCAACGACGAGCAGGGAACCGAGCAAGGTCCCCGCCGCGGCTTGCCACGGCGAGGAGCCCGGCTCGAACCCACTGAACACTACGAAGTTCACCGGTGACCCCGAGATCGCGGCCACGCTGCCACTCGCGAACGCGCCCTGCACGAGGCACACGCCGATCAGCACGACCAGGATCAACCACCTGTCGCTGCCGGCCATCTGGACGCCCAGGAAACTCACCGCGCTGGCCCATAGTGCGGCGAGCAGTTGCTGGCGTCGGGACAGCCGACGAATCGCTGGAACCAGAAACATCATCCCGAGGTAGGCAGCATTTGCGAAATGGGGTCCGCCGACGAACGCAATGCTGCCTATCACGATCACCGCTGTCAGGACGAGACCGGCAGCCGTCATCACCGATTTGCGTGAAACACCGAACGCTTGAACGTCAACCATCTCACTCCTGTGCCGCCGGGTACGGCCCGGTTCGAGAAGTTGCTTACTGCAATAGAAATACACTGGTTAGTGACGATCAATCGTTGCAACACTGGTCTATTGATAGACCAATGGCGTGCGACTGTGCTGCCTGCCGCCCGGCCAGCTCGCCAATATGACAGTGCCTCGGTCACGAACAGTGCCAGCGAGGGTGGCCACCTGCGTGGGCGGCCATCCTCCCTGCGAACGGCTGACTTCGATCAGGCCGCCAGGGTCAGGAATTGCATCGCTGCTGTCTTCTCGAATCGGCGGGAGACGTTGCCGGCGAGCCCTCCTTCGAGGGATGTATCTCCCATCAGGTCGAGTTTGCCCGCAGGCGCACCCTCATTGAAGTTCAACTTGTCCAGGTCCACCCAGACGACATTGGGTCGCGTGGTCGAGTCGAAGACGTACCGCTTGTTGGTCAAGTCTGCCACCGTCTGCCAGATCGTTTGCGATGCATAGGGTTTGTCCGGGTCAGGGATGCGGAAAGGTTGCGCCGCATTGCGGATGACACTGAAGATCCCTGCGACGGCCTCGATTTCACTCTTGGGTTGGGGCAGTCGGCCTACGTAGTATGCGGCGCGGGCGAACCGGTCGGCTGCGAGTGTGGTGCCAGGCAGAGGCGTAGTGCCCCCGAAGCCGTCGACCTCTTTGAGAAGTTCGATCTGCTTGTCGTAGGCCGGGGAATTTGTCATCACGAGGTGTTCGCGGCTGTGCCAGACGGTGGCCTTGCCATCCAAGTATTCGATGATCGCCGAATCACCGGTCGCATCGTCCAATGCAAGATGAACTGCAGGCACTTCGCCGGTCGCGGGATCGCCCAGTGGGACAACCTGAACGTCGACCTCGCTGATCCACGCGGCGGCATCGGCAACGGTGGAGAAGTTGTCCAGGAAGTACTGCAGCCAGACCGCCATGCTCAGAGCCGGTCTCGACGTATCATGAGTACCGTAATCCGATTCCGCTAGCCACAGAACATGACCTGCTAATCCCGCTTCGTTCATACCGTCAACCGACATCATGTCGAAAGCGCCGGCCACGACACTGCCGTATTCGGCAGTCCAACTCAGAGAACCGCCTACGCCGTCGTCGCGTTTGATCCCACGCGGAAGCGACCACAGGTTCGTACCGGTGTCCCGATGGTAATCCATATTTCGTCCGACAAGAACAGATCCGGCCGCATCAGGCCACATCACCCTGGTACACATTGATTTTGCCTTCCGTAGTTTTTCGAGAACTTCATAGTTGCCCGATGTTCAGCCCCGAGGTCCAGACCGAGATTCAGCTCCGAGACGCCCCTTCGACCACACCCGAACGAGCATTTCCTCTCAGAAGCCCTCATTGACAAAGACATTCAGAAACCCGCGTCATTCTCGGGGGAGAATGTGGTATTCGTGCAGCAGCTGTCCGATCTCGTTCTCGTCGAGCTTCTTGTCCAGTCTGCGGCGAAGTAGCTTCGGCAACGGCACGCTCTCCTCCTTCTTGTCATTGAGGAAGTAGGTTGCTTGGAGAAGTTTGCGGATGTCGTAGGTGGAGCCGAAAACTTCCGGGACTCCGCGTTCGATCCCGAGCAGGGTGTACGCGGCCTCCATCCCGGTGCGGACCGAGTACTCCGTCGTGAAGATGCAGTCGCGTGTTGTTTCCGCGAACTGGCCGAGGAAGGCGAAGTTGACAGCACCATCCGGTACAACCGCAGGCCGGTCACCGGCCTGACGGGGCATGAAAAAGGAAGTGACATAGGGCATCATCACTGGAACGGTCTTCGCCGCATTGGCCGCGAGTTCCGGGATGTCCTCGACTGGAACGCCCATGTGATAGAGCCACTCTTGGGTGATTTCCTCGCCGGTGCATTCCTGCATCGGCTTGTCGACGTAGTCACCGGGGACGTCGACGAATAGTGAGTAGACCCAGACGACGACCTGATCCTTGGGTTGTTGTTTGAAGTGCGGTTGCCGGTTTACGGTCCAGCTCATCAACCACTTCGAATCTCGTGCTGTCACGATGCCGCCGGTGACTACGCGTCCACTGAATGGGTCACGCTTGCATATCTTTTCGATGTATTCTGGGATTCGGGCATCCAACGTGGTCACTGTCGCTGATTCCCACTTGGTTTCTGCGACGTGCCCACCGAAGACGTCTGGTCGTCCGAATGCGGGGTCTTTTGTTGCTATACGACGCCACAAATCCCACGCTGGAGCGGGGCCCTCGTCGAGTTTCGCCGGCGTGTGATGGTCTCCGTTGTTCGAGTTCTCGGTGAGCGAGCCGATGGTAGTCAACACCAGGTCGCCGTCATCGAGGTCGACCCCACCCAAAACACCCTCGGATTTCCAGTGAATGCGTTTGGCCCGCTTGACTTCACCCGTGATATCGAAGTCAATGTCGGTAACTTCGGTATCGAACCGAAAATTCACTCCCCGATCGAGCAGCCACGTGTACAGCGGCAGCACGAGAGACTCGTACTGGTTGTATTTCGTGAACTTGAGGGTACTCAGGTCCGGCAGGCCTTTGATGTGATGGATGAATCGATGCAGGTACAGCTTGATTTCGAGAGCACTGTGCCATTCCTCGAACGCGAACATCGTGCGCCAGTACAGCCAGAAATTGCTTGCGAGGAAATCCTTGCCGAACACCTCGTTGATGCGCTTGTTCTCGAGTTCGCTACGCGGAGTAAGAAAGACCTTCATGATGTCCTTCTGCGCCTTCGAGTTCAGATTGAACTTGAAGTCTGTGTGCGCGTCCTCACCCTGACGTTCGGTGACGCGCTGCAGCGAATAGTTCGGGTCGTCTTTGTTGAGCCAGTAGAATTCGTCGAGCACGCTGGCGTCCTCGACCTCGATCGAGGGGACAGAGCGGAACAGATCCCAGAGACATTCGAAGTGATCTTCCATCTCGCGGCCACCGCGAATGACGAAGCCCTTCTCCGGTTCCTTGATTCCGTCGAGTGCACCGCCGGGCAATTTCAACCGCTCCAGGACGGTGATGTTGTTTCCCGCCATCCGGCCGTCGCGGATCATGAATGCTGCACCGGCAAGCGATGCAAGCCCCGATCCGACGAACCATGCAGTCTTGCCGTCCACCCCGTCAGGCTTGCGTGGCCGCGCGAACGCTTCGTAGTTTCCACTGCTGTAATACATTGTTCCCCATCTCATTTAGAGGTTTGGCGACAGGACCCTTCACCGGAGTAGATGCCAAGTTCCCCCTTGGTTTCCCCTTGTCGAGGCAGTTTTCCTTCAGTAACGCCGCAAGTGCGTGCGATTCAGCGACGCCGTGAGCCAAGACGTTGTGCGGGGCAGAAGCTGATGGTGTCGTAGATCTGGAAACGGGCGCAGCGGGGCATCGGTGGCGATCTTTCACATTGGTCCACGTCAACGGGGTCCGCATATTCGCCGGCCGCTAGTGCGGCCGACGCATTGGGGAACGGCACGAGCAACGAGTTCAGGATGCGCCCACCCTTTTCCTTGTGCAGCTTGATCACAACCATTCCGATGACACTGGCGAAATCGACCACAACGGCGATGACTGCCGTATCGGTCTCTGCGGTTCCCCCAAACTTCGACAGAATTGAATCGCCACACCTGATTGGCGAAGTGTGATGCCAGACAAGATCGACATCGGCGCCGAAAACTGCTGTGAATAGGACACTTTCGGCGGCGGAGGCTGAACTGTCAGTAGCCCCGGCAACGTCGCATTTGTACTCCTCGGAAAACTCCGTACCCCGTCCACGTGCAGCGTCAACCGCCACCACGCTGATACCGGAGGCCGGGCGGTCGAACCCTTTGACCGCTCTCTGGAATGCGATCTGCGATCCCCAAACACCTGTACAGAGGACTGTGACCTTCAGGATTGCGATCATTGTTCATCCTCGATGTTCAGGTGATGGTTTTCGTGCGCCGGGTGGTCAACAAGCCAGCAATCCAGCCGAGGAAGAGGATCACGACGAGGGTGAGCCAGAGTGGGGACTGCACAGATACCCAGAACAGTTGGATCGTGGTCGCGGCGCGGTTCTGGAGGATGAAGATCAGCGCCACCACCACCAACAAGGAAGCGAGGAGATTACGGGAGGTGAGCAGCGATCGTGCGGATGTACTCCGGGTTTCCGAACTCATGGAAAGCGCCCCACTTCATGTCGAGTGATACGGATCGAAGCTCTTGATCGAGGAGATGCCGGAGGATAAGGCGGCAATCCTCTCCGTCTTACCGAATTTCTCAATATTGAGCGCGAGGCCTGGCGCGCTAGACTGCTTCTGCCATGGAATGCGCCGGTCGGCTGCTTTTTCCGAGGAATACTGCGGATGCCAGCAGGAAGAACACCGCACCGACAAAGGTTCCGATGTTAGCCATGTTCGGATCCAATGTGTTCCCGTCTCGCAAGACGAACGATCCGATCGCAGAGACTCCGAATGCGATGGATCCCAAGGTATTCAGCCACACGCTTTGCCATTCCTTCGATTGCGGCGCCCAGTAGGTTCCTTCCCTCAGCAGGATGAGGACGGCCAGTCCGCTCGAGACGAGGAAGGCTATCGAGCCCTCCGCGTTCGGATTCCAGACCAAGTGCATCTCGCCTCGTAGCGTCAGCGCGTGCAGCGCAGCCCCGGTGCTGACGTTGAACAAGATCGTCCCGAGTAACTGCACAGCCGCAGAGAGCCAGACCGCCCGGATCGCGGGGCGGCCAGAGTCGGTGGTGGTTGCTGGCCCGGCCAGCACCAACTGAACGAACGCCGCGCAGGTAAAGAACCAGGAGCCCGCGAAGAAGAAGCTGTTGGCGAGTGCGGCACCGAAGAAGACCGACAGGAAGGGTGCCGACCCAAGCGCGAAGAGTGCGGATCCGATCACGAATCCCCACGACTGCATTCGAATGGTCGGGTGAATCAGCATGCGCTGCAGCGTACTTGGCTTCCGTACAAAAATCCTCCAATCGGGACCTTGATCATCAGGCACTGATTTCGATCCGCCCGCGGCGGGTACGCAGCAACAAGTTCAAACCATCTGATTGTTTTTTACTTTACCGAAGCATGACTCCACTTTGGGTGCTAATGTCCGATTTATGACAGCCACTCCTCCAGCTGGAAATCGTTTGCTGTTTCGCAATGTCCGTGTTTTCGACGGCACCTCCTCGACCCTTGTTGCCGGGGACGTCCTGATCGACGGCTCCACGATTGCCGCAGTGTCAGAGTCTCCAGTTGGTGATGACCCAAGTCGCGAGACCACCGTCATCGACGGCGGCAACCGAATCTTGATGCCAGGCATGAGCGATGCCCACGTGCATCTGGTCGGCAACGCCAACTCCTACCTCGACATGGTGACAGGCAGTGAAGCGCACATCGCACTCAACGGCCTCGCCGAAGCAAAGAACATGCTGCACCGCGGGTTCACCACGGTCCGGGACATGGCCGGCGACACCAGCAGCATCAAATCGGTCATCGATCGAGGACTGTTCGAGGGACCACGCATCTACCCTTCCCAGGCCGCCATCTCCCAAACCAGCGGACACGGCGACTTCAGCTTCGTCTACGAATGCCCCACCGCTTTGGGCGGCAACCAGTCTCGCGCCGAACAGATCGGTTTCATGCGCGTCGCAGACGGTCCGGAGCGGGTGCTCGCTGCGGTTCGCGAACAACTCAAAAAGGGCGCATCCCAGATCAAGATGATGGTCGGCGGCGGCGCTGCATCGATGTACGACCCGCTCTACACGGTTCAGTTCACCGATCCCGAACTTCGTGCGGCAGTGCACGCGGCCACCGACTACGGCACCTACGTCGCCACACACGTCTACAACGTCACCGGCATTCGCCGCGCCATCGAAGCCGGCGTGAAATCCATCGAGCACGGTCATCTCGCCGACGAGGCAACGATCGCTCTGATGGCCGAGAAAGACATCTGGCTTTCGATGCAGCCCTTCGCACTGGGAGATCACCACTATCCGGATCCCGGCCGCGCGGAAAAAGATCGCGAAATCTGCACCGGCACAGATGATGTGTACAGCTGGGCACGCAAGCACGGTGTCAAAACAGCGTGGGGTACGGATCTTTTGCTCGAGCCGCAGCTTGCGCCGCGGCAGAGCGAAATGGCGGCGCGACTCGGCGATCACTACAGCAATGTCGACGCCCTTCGGATGCTCACCTCCGGGAATGCCGAGCTTTTCCGGCTCGCAGGCGAACGCGACCCCTACCGACAGGCACCATTCGGAGTAATCGCCGAGGGCGCGTGGGCGGATGTACTTCTCGTCGACGGCAATCCGCTCGAGGACCTGAGCCTGCTCGCCGATCCGAACAAGAGCCTGACGGTCATTGTCAAGAACGGGCAGGTCGTAAAAAACATTCTGTGACACATCTCGTCGCCATCTCTCGTCGAGGCGCGATACCAACGCGAGACGATCCCGCTGCGGTCGGATTCCGCAACGGGACTGTCTCGCAAAGGCGTAGGGATCGTGCCGCCGTGCAGCATTTAGGGCTGGAGGCCTCAGTTGGTTGAAACTGGTTTCGAGAATTGGGAAGCACCGACAGAACCCGCTGAGGGGACCTTGATCTCGGCCCGGGGCATCGAAGTGCATGGGCCCTGGGGACACGTGTTCGGTCCGCTCGATTTGGACATCAACGCCGGTGGTGTGACGGTGCTAGCCGGCCAAGCCGGAGCGGCGCGAACCGCCTTGCTGATGGCACTGTGCGGACGAATGCGATTGTCCGCAGGGACATTAGCGGTACACGGCTACGACAATCCGAGCCGGATACTGGCCATCTCGGCGATCGCATGTCTGAACGAGCTCGACGAAGTCCGGCCCTCTGTCACCGTGCGTGACATGGTGACCGAACAACTGCGATGGGATTCCCCGTGGTACAAATTCGTTCCCCGCGTGAGCGAGACAGAAGTCGCAGACATGTGTGCGAAAACGTTTGGTGACGTCGACTTACCACCGCTCAACGCCTTCGTCGACGACCTCCCGGAAATCCAGCAAATGTTGTTGCGGATCGCTGTCGCGAACACCAAACGCCCACCGCTATTGGTGGTGGGACGCGTCGACAAGCTCGCCGACGACTTCGAAAGAGCCGTTTTGCTGCAACGGCTTGTCGCACTCGGCGAGCACCAGTCGGTGATCACCGCAGACGTCAACACACTCCCACCAGATACCGGCGTCAACGCAGTAGTGAACATGCACGGACTGCTCGGGGCCGGCGATATCGGCGTCATGACCGAAGGAAAGTAACTGATGCTCGCAGGTATATCTCTGGGCAGTGATGTCAAACGCTACTCCCGCGGCACCCTGCCACGAATCGCGATCGTCACCATCATCTTGTTGCCGTTGCTCTACGGCGCCATGTACTTGTGGGCTTTCTGGAACCCGTTCGGCGAGGTGAACAAGATCCCCGCAGCGATTGTCAATAACGATTCGGGGCGAACGTCAACAGGCCAACAAGTCGATGCCGGCGATCAGGTCGTCAAGTCGCTCATCGCCTCCGGACAACTTGATTTGGCGGAGGTCTCGGATCAAGAAGCCCAAGCCGGACTCTCGAGCGGCAAGTACTATTTCACGATCACCTTGCCGGAGAACTTCAGCGACGCTGTCGAGTCACCCAACGGCGACACCCCCGAGAAGGCCGATCTCACCTTCACCTTCAACGACGCCAATAATTATCTAGCCACCATCATCGGGCAGGACGCGTCCGAGCAGGTCATCAATCAGGTCAACTCGACCATCGGCGCCCAAGGCGTCGGCCAAGTCCTGACGGGTCTGCAGACCGCCGGTTCGGGCCTGGGCCAGGCTGCCGACGGAGCGAAGACCCTCGCGGCCGGTATCGACACAGCCAAAGGCGGGGCCGATCAACTCAGCTCCGGCGCAAACGAACTCGCCACCAACATGGTCACCGCACGCGACGGTTCAGCGCAGCTCGCAGCCGGCGCCGGGCAACTCGCCACGGCGATCGACGGCGTCGCCGACCCATTGCTCAATGCCCTCGACTCCGGCAACGTACCCAACCTCGGAGCCCAAGCAGCGCAACTACGGCAATCACTGACTGCGCTCGGAGATCGCCTCCCACAACCGCCACAAGCTACCGTCTCCCCGGCAATCCAGCGAGTGCTCGACCTTCTCGGACCCAGCACCGACCCACTCGCACAACAGGCCGTTGCAGCCCTCACACCTCTCGCGGCAGCACAACCCCAAAGTGACACTGCCGCACTACAAGCGGAAATCAATCAACTCAGCAACGATGCACGAGCACTCGAATACCAGTTGACGGATCCATCCAGCCCACTCCAATCAGGACTCCTACTGCTGCAAAACGGCGGACTCGCCTCCGACGTTCGACAACTACGCGACGGCGCCGACCAGCTCAGTTCCGGAGCCACGACGTTGAACTCCGGACTGATCCAGTTGACCGACGGCAGCAACCAGCTCGCGAGCGGAGCCGATCAGTTAGCTTCGGGAATGGTGGAACTGCAATCAGGCTCGGGCGAACTAGCAGACGCACTCGCAAAAGGCGCTGGACAAGTACCCAGCTGGACCGACGAGCAACGCACCGCCACCGCAGACACTCTGTCCACTCCAGTCGCACTCAAACAGGACTACACGAACGAGGCGCCCACGTTCGGTACCGGATTCGCGCCGTTCTTCCTCTCCTTGGCCCTTTTCGTCGGCTGCATCATCACCTGGATGTTGTTGACCCCGTTACAATCCCGTGCAATTGTAAGCAATCTCGGCCTCTATCGAACAGTTCTTGCGTCGTACTGGCCGGCGCTGCTCATCGGCATCCTCCAAGTGATCACGATGTACGCCGTAGTACACATCGGAGTAGGCCTGGACGTCAAACACGTTCCCGGAACGATCCTGTTCCTCATGCTGGTCTCGGCAACCTACCTGGCGATGATCCAGATGTTCAATGCTCTCTTCGGAGTCGCAGTCGGCAGAGTGGTGACCTTGGCCTTCCTGATGCTGCAACTTGTCTCCGCCGGTGGCATCTATCCAGTGCCCACTACAGCGACACCATTCCAATACATCCATCCCTTCGACCCGATGACGTATACCGTCAACGGACTGCGCCAACTCATCACCGCCGAACACGTCGATTCGCGACTCTGGACAGCCATCGCCGTTCTTTCCGGCATTCTGCTCGTCTCGATGACTATCAGCGCACTCTCGGTTCGCCGCAATCGCCGATACACCATGGAACGCTTGTACCCGTCAATCGAAGTGTAATCACTGCGATACAACAACATCCGACTTGATACTCGACTGTCCAACTGATCCGCAACCGCTCGTTCGACTATTGGAGGAGAAAGATGTCAGATATTTTCGCAGCTCCCGCCGAAACCCTCGCACCGGCGTACACGGGACGGCTCGGTACTGATCCGATTCCAGCTCTCAGAATGCCCAAGGCCGAGTCGGATCCTGAAGCGGCGTATCGATTCATCCACGACGAGCTGATGCTCGACGGCAGTTCCCGACTGAACCTGGCGACCTTCGTCACCACCTGGATGGATCCTCAGGCCGACAAGCTGATGGCCGAAACGTTCGACAAGAACATGATCGACAAAGACGAGTATCCCGCGACAGCGGAGATCGAAACTCGTTGCGTCAACATGGTTGCCGACCTCTTCCACGCAGAGGGCTTGACCTCTGACCCTGCGTCCGCGACGGGGGTTTCGACGGTAGGGTCCTCCGAAGCTGTGATGCTCGGCGGCCTCGCACTCAAATGGCGCTGGCGCCAGCGCCGCGAACAAGAAGGTAAAGACACCACGAAGCCCAACCTCATCCTCGGCAGCAACGTCCAGGTCGTCTGGGAAAAGTTCTGCCGCTACTTCGACGTCGAACCGAAATACCTCCCCATGGAAAAGGGCCGCTACGTCATCACTCCCGAACAGGTCCGTGACGCCGTCGACGAGAACACCATCGGCGTGGTCGCGATCCTGGGCACGACATTCACCGGCGAGCTCGAACCCGTCGCCGAGATCGCCGAAGCCCTCGACGAGATCGCCGCAAACGGTGGTCCAGACGTCCCCCTCCACGTCGACGCTGCCAGTGGAGGTTTCGTCGTCCCGTTCCTGCACCCCGAGCTGATGTGGGACTTCAAGGTTCCGCGTGTGGTCTCGATCAACGTCAGTGGCCACAAGTACGGCATGACCTACCCGGGCATTGGTTTCGTCGTCTGGCGCTCGAAAGAACACCTACCGGAAGACTTGGTGTTCCGGGTCAACTACCTGGGCGGCGACATGCCGACCTTCACCCTCAACTTCTCTCGATCTGGCAACCAGGTCGTCGGGCAGTACTACAACTTCATCCGCCTCGGCGTCGCTGGGTACACCCAAATCATGGAATCGCTGCGCGACACCGCGCTTATGCTCTCCGCCGCAATCTCCAAGATCGACAACATGGCGATCATCACCGACGGCACCGCTATACCGGTCTTGTCTTTCGAAGTCGTCGACGACCCAGGCTTCACTGTCTTCGACATCTCCCACGAACTCCGGGCACGCGGATTCCAAGTGCCCGCCTACACCATGCCCGCCGACGCCGAAGATGTCGCCGTCCTGCGTATCGTGCTACGAGAAGGTTTCAGCCAAGATCTCGCATACAAACTCGCCACCGCCATCAACGAGGTCGTCGAACAACTGCGCAAGAGCAACGCCGAGCGACCCCAAAGGACTGCCTTCGCCCACTGACCGCTGTTGCGGGGAATCCACGACACCGCTTCCCCGCAACAGCGTCCACTCCAGTCCCAACTGCACTTCGGACCAGGAGTGAAAAATTTTCCCGATAGCCCGCCTCTAGATTTCACCAAAGCGGGACCGTGCCTGAACTTTCACCACTGCCAGATGGTGGAGCTCGTTCCTTTTTTCAATATGCGCTCTATCGCATCGAAAAGCAGGGATCCGATCTTCCCGGGGTGATCCACAATCGCCGGTAACGCGCTAGCCTGTTGCTACTAAGGCCACGTGCGTAGAAGTCGATACACTCAGGAGTGCACTACGCCAATTGGCACATAGATTTGATGGTTTCAGTCCGCATATGAGTGATGATCAATCAGTCGCCCTGCGCCGACCCTCAAGATGCTCCCAATTCACGGACTATCAATCATTTTCAACAGGCCTCAATGCCATTGCAGATATTTTCAGCACCAATACCGTTGCCGCCGCAGCAAGCAGCGTAAACCCTGCCCTTTCGACATACCCGTGCATTACCGTCTCCGGAGTGAACGATAAGCACATCAGCACAGCGGTGAGAAGAAAAGCGAAAACCCAATACGGCGCCTTCAGATACGCGATTCCACTGAGAACTGCCACGAACACCCCAATCGCCGTAGTGACAGAATTGATGCCAATGACACTGACCAACAATGCGGCAGCAAACCCACCGGCCACAGTTCCCAACACGCGATGGAAGGTTCTTCTGCTGGTTCCAGCGACACCAGGCTGAAGTACTACGAGGATCGTCAGTACCACCCACCACGCGTGACCCCCTGGTAACCAGAGCTTGGCCGCGAGAGTCCCGAAGAAAACCAGACCGACCAAAACGATCGTGAACCGGCGTAGATCCTCATCAGCGGGTTGTTCATGGGCATTGTGTGGGAGGTCACCCAGAAGCAGAATGCCCATCAGTACAACCCATACACCTCCGACAAGCACGAAACCCGTCACCACCGCTGCCGAAGCAAACGAGTTCGGTGCCAAATCGGTCACGCGTGCCCCAGGAGCAGCGATTGCTGCCAAAGCGGCTTGGCTTGCTATGTACGTCGCAGCCCCTTCCCATCCCTTGGTGTACGACCATGCAACGCCTACACATATCGCGGCAACGAACACGGCCGAGATCCAGGCGGACCCACTAACTACAAGGCCGAAGAACACCGAAACCGGAGTCAGTACCGCGGTTACCGCTGCGACCCGCACCCCGCGTTCAAGGGCCACCAAAGCCGGAAGAAGTCCAAGGTAGATAAACGGCGCGTAGGAACTCCACGCACTCAGATAAAGGGAAATCATCGGGACGAAACACAGGAGCAGACCCGACACCCATCGCACCATCGACCCACGGTTCGTGCTAATACTCTTTATGCCCATGAACTGTGCCGATCTTCGAGATGCCGCAGATACGGCACTTGCGAGCAAGCATTCCAGATGCCGACAAAAATCTCTAGAAGAACCAACGACTTGAACCTGACATGAGCGGCCGAATCGCCAAATCACCAATACCGGGAATCTTACCCGAAGGAGTCGAACGGTACGTTAACAACATACCGGCACCAATCGTGATCCGTACGG
The DNA here is from genome assembly GCF_056401575.1 of Rhodococcus sp. P4_E4. Lineage (NCBI taxonomy): Bacteria > Bacillati > Actinomycetota > Actinomycetes > Mycobacteriales > Nocardiaceae > Rhodococcus > Rhodococcus sp. P4_E4. Next base: position 125,494 of record NZ_JBFUJB010000007.1, read on the forward strand.
TCCAGCCCTCCCGTCTTTGGTGGCATCGCTTTGCGGCATCGTCTGGTAGGTCAGTATTCGCACTGCTTTCTCTTCGGTTGATGCGCTCGACCCGGATCTCGCGAACGACACACCGGAATGGCACACGATGAATTGATCGCAGACATCGGTCACGATGGCCACGTAGAAGCAAAGTGCTCGCCGGGCCCTTTCCGTGCATTCAGTAGTTGCCAGGCCTAGGTCGCGGACGTTTCGGTGACAGCGATCCGCGACTGCGCTAGCGAGGTGGCAGAAGTTGATCCAGAAAGAACCTTGGCACCGGTAAGCGACAACGCTCGATTAGCCCGACGCAACTCACGTAACGCGACCAAAGGTTGCTCCGAAGCAGAAACTCCCTCCGACTCCAGTACGCCTACAGCCCAACGCGTTCCGGCTCGGACCGCTTCATGCTCGGTCCCGCCGAACACGTCGGCCAGATTCTTCCTGCCACCCACAGGACGGCGCGCCGCGACAGCAACACCCACCACCAAAGCCAGTGCCGTATAGAGCGCGATCACACCATGAAGGCTACCGCCCATCTACCGGGAGCGCCTGACGCAAACTCCGCTCTTGCAGACTCGGCGCGGAACAAGTCTCAGCCGGCCGACGGCACTTCGGTGATGGCGTCGGCGGTCACGAGCATGTCGATCTCGACGCTGTTGGTTCCGTCGCCATCGGTGACGCGCACAGTTACCCCTGCCAGAGCCATTGGTCGTCGTGCATTTTCGCCCATAATTTCAATTCAGATAGCAACTTCCGTCGAAACTGGTTGTTACACAGTCACTTAAGAAAGAGAACTGACACAACTTGAAAGTTACCGGTGAGATATTTCCACTGTTACCGATCGCCATCCGAGCAACAAACCACGGGCCATCGGATCCCCGTCGCATGACGAAAGACGTGCGGGCCGATCCACATGATCAACTGTCTGCGCCGCCTCGGATATCGTCGCGGTGCAGGGACGCGAGTTCGGCGAGGTGAGTTCCGACCCGATCAAGCGGGACACCGACCGTGACGAGATCGCGAGAACCTCGTCCTGCACCTATCCCACCGTATAGGTCGGCAGATGCACACAACGGCCTAACGTCGACCACGTCCAGCGCCGTCGTCTCGACGGCAGGACCCACACCACCATCAAACGCCGAGAGCCGCGTGCATGGTGCGATATTGAGCGTCCCTTTCGCCCTTCCGGACTTACCCGTGGACGTGCAGACTCATACAGTTACTGTGGACGCTTAGTCACACTTAGTTTACTGTGGGCACATCTGAGATAGATGCCACAAAGGAGCCCGAAATGCAGTTCCTAACACTTCGTCGCACGCGGCGTAACGCGCCATCTGTCCGGTTAACTCCGGGGCGCAATACCGTCAACGAACGCCGCGATTACCACGACACTCTGCGCACACTGTCCGAGGCATCCTCGACAGGGCTCCACTTCGAGGCGTTCAAAGACATCGCCTGGAATTCGCCCGAGTTCGCCGCCCCCGCGGACGACCCGAGATGGACACTCCCCGCGGTCGACCCCTTGTCCCACACCGACTGGTACCGCGCGCTCTCACCCCAGGAACAACGACGAGTTGCCCGGATTCGGCTCGCATCTATAACAAAGACCGGCTCCCAGTTCGAGCAACTGCTCCTTCTCGGCGGTACCCAGTTCTTGATGAGCCTGGCGAACGAGAACCCCGAATTTCGCTACTTCATGCACGAACTCACCGAAGAGACACACCACATCCAGATGTTTCAGGAGTTCACCAACCGGGTGGCTCCGGAGGTACACGGTGCCCCAACGTGGCTTGTCAAGGCCTTCCCCCTGGTCGGTTCGCTGGGATCGCTGTGGCCCAGTTTCTTCTTTCAGATCATCCTCGCTGGAGAGGAGCCGATCGACCACATCCAGAAGAGCATCATGCGCGGCGGTGGCATTCACCCGCTCACCGACCGCATCATGCAGATCCATCTCGCCGAGGAAGCACGTCACATCGGATTCGCCCATGCATGGTTGCGCCATCACGCTCCGCGCATGAGCCGATTCAACCGCCTCGCACTCGGCCTCACCACGCCGGTAGTCATGCGCATAGGGTTTTGGGCCATCGTCGTCCCGAGCCGGCAGGACGCGACGTTGCTGGGTATCCCCCGCAATGTTCTGCGCGAGACCTACTCGATGCGCAACCCCGATTTCCGGCGACTCCTTGCGGAGTCCTGCGCAGACGTCCGGAGTCTCGCCGACGCCAACGGAATGCGCACGCGGCTCACCCTCTGGTCCTGGCGGCTTACCGGAACCGACGGCCGGCTGTCGCGTTACCGCAACGAGCCGTCGAGGGCCACAGCCTGACGATCTTCAACCCGCGACGCAACTGCCCCTCTCCCACTTCGACAGACAGCTGCGTTACCCGCTCACCGCGGTCGAGGGAATGGCGCACAGATATCAGCGCGCCAACCACAGGCCCACACCCGAATCGCCCATCAAATTGTAGGAAGCGCATCGATCGAGGCCGAACCGGCGACATCAGTGCCAGATGACAACCAAATCCGCACGTTGATGAGCGGCTTCCGCTCTCGTGCTCGACGCTCGAGCCCTCGCGCCTGAAGTACTCCGAGGTTCAGAAGGGCGCTTATGGCGTGACGTTGCAGACGGAGGAGGATTCCCTCCGCTCCACCGACGAGTCCCTGCGCGGCGATGCCTGCCGGGAAAGCCGGCCGACCCTGCGGGAGGTCGTGAAGGCCACGCTTTCGGCCGCCGCCATCGAGAGTGGGACCGCCTGGGTGCTGGCCGTGCTAGTGGACAATGAGAACATGACGACCGGCGCTCCTGCTCAAACCGTGCACTTTCATCAGAAGCATTACACGGCAGTGGTTTCTGGCGCGAAAGTTTCCATCGTCCGCTGGCGCGAGGACACACACGAAGGGCCGGCAATTTTCATCTTCGATCATCACCCGACCGCCCGCCCCCTTGCAGGACAAGTCACCGCTGTAGAAACATACGATCTCGCTCACCTGTCGCCGCTAGCAGCTCACCAGCCACCCGGCACCGACATGACGAATTTCGCAAAACAACTCCGGGCCAACTACTACCCCGATATGCCTGAAGACGCTGCTGTCCAGGTAGTCGTCATAACGACTGGTCACCACAGGGATTCGTCACTGCCCGCGACGTAGTGCGACCGAACTCAGCCGTCGAAAACCTCTGTTGCATTTCCGTGTGCGTCGAGGTCTGCGCTGCCGGCGGCGATCCACTGACCGGAGTCGGCGCGGGGTGCGGCTTTGAGGAGCCGATGAGGTCGTTGCGGCCTATTCTGGCTGAGTTGATCGGTTCAGGCGCACTGACACTCGCCCGGGGTCAGCGTTGTCGTGGATCCTCTGCGACAGGGCCGCCTTCGTTTTCCCACCGCTCCAGTGCGCGTTTTTCCTGCTTGGCGGTGGTGTCTTTGCGTGACCCGAGTGATTTTACGGACTTGAGTAGTTCTGTGAGTCGGCCCATGACCGGACCATACTCGACTTTCCGGCGATGCTGACCCAGGGTGGAACGTGACGGCCTCGATGTCCAGACGCGGGCCGAAGTCCATGTCGTCGACCGAAATGTCGTCAAACCACTTCGATCCCCAAGATCGCCGCATTCCTCCTGAATGTCGCCGGAAGAATCGCTATTCTCAACCAATTCATTCGCGACTCGCGCGAGAAAAAAATGGCGCAAGCATCGCCCGAACGGGCACGAGTAACCCGACGACTCATGCGCCGACATCGCGGCCTATCTGCCTGATCGCAACGGCCCGAGATGGTGGGGAACCCGGCCTCAACGCGATGACGGGGCGGGCACACACACGGCCTCACCGAAGGTAGCTCGTCCGAATTCTCGACAACAATTGGTCCACCATTCCCCGTATCCACAACACTGTACCGACGACCGCACGGACACATAGATGTCGAACAAACTATTCGCGCGGGGCGTTGGCGCAGCTCGATATGAGATGAGTCGGGCCGTGTCTCGGGTCGGACTCATGTACGACAAACTCTGTCCGTGCACATGTCAGGGAATTTCCGGAAAAACGAATAAGTCAGGCCTAGCCCCTCGATGCTGCACTCGTGACTCGGCCGGCGGATACGCGGGTCACGGCCCGGTCAACGCGGTGGATCGAGGGCGGGGCCTCCCGACGATGCGGCACGTCCTGATTCGCAGGCATTGCTCTGCCCTGGAGCGGGAGTGGTGCCGATTCCCGGAGCGAGTGGAGATTCGATCTCGGAGACCTTCCACGCGCCGTCCACCGGTTTCATTGTGAATGTCAGCACGTTCGCTGCCCCGTTCTCGGTGCCTGTTCCCGTTTCGTCTCCGGCGTCTTTCCACGTGGTTGTTTGGTCGAACACGACTAGGACTTGTGTGGAACTGTCGTCCGAGGAAACGACTCCGGTCGAGAGGAGTGATCCGGTCGACGTCAGTTGCAGTGTTTTGATGGTGTCCTTCAATGTTGTTTCCGAGCAACCGATCTGGTCGCGAGCGTTGCCCGTGGTTGCATCTTGCATTTGAGAGAAGTAGGTGTCGATGCTCTCGGGGCTGTAATTCGCGAGGAGTGCGGCGTATTGCTTCGCGGCGGCCACCGCCTCGCCGTCAGCGCTGTCTCCGTCATCTGAGAGGTTACGTCCGGCAACAAATCCGAACAACGTTCGCCAGAACCGACACGCCATATAAACAAGCTCGGGTGGAAGCGTCCGGAAAGACGCTGAAGTGGTGACCGGGGACTTCCGGTCGGGCCCCGCGTGCCAAAGCGTCAACTCGCCTCCGCCCCTATGTGTTAAGGACGGAGCGAGTCTTCGTCACCCACAGGTTTTGCGGAAACCGTTCGAAAAGCTTGTTAGTGCGCCCGCATGGCACACGTCATCAGGGCTCACAATCGACCGAGGGCAGTTTCACGTCCTCATTCCGGGTTGTTCAGTCGGACAGGGCCCGGCCTCTGGAAATGTATGTCTCCATTTCTATGTCCGGGACCATTCCACCGCCAGTGGCCCAGGCGATATGCGTAGCGTTGCGGAATCGTTCTGGGCTCAAAAGCTGACAACTCACGCCTTGTCGAAGGTCGCGAGCGAGTCGGAAGGCACCGGGGAGGCTCGCTGCGGCGGACGGTTCGATCTTCAACTGCTCGGTGTCATGGAGCATGGAAACCATTCGGAAGAGTTCGTTGTCGTCGACTGTGTACACCCCGGTCAAGAGATGTTCCATTCGTCGTCCGACGAGTCCGGACGGGCGCCCTACCGCCAAACCGTCGGCAGCAGTGAGATTGTCGATACCGAAGTCCTGGACACTGACCATCTCGTGCATACCCGTGTACATGCCGAGCAGCATGGCGGGTGAGTGGGTGGGTTCGGCAAAGATGCAATGCACGTTGTCCCCGAAGATGGTCTTGAGACCAAAGGCGACGCCTCCTGGTCCGCCTCCGACACCGCAAGGGAGGTAAACGACAAGTGGGTGCGCATCATCGACCCGGATGTCCAACGCTTGCAGTTGCCCTGCAAGACGACGCGCGGCGACCGCGTATCCGAGAAAGAGCGTTTCGGAGTTCTCGTCGTCGATGAAATATGTGAAGGAATCTCCTTCCGCTTCACTACGTCCTGCTGCGACAGCGACCGAATAGTCAGCCTCGTGTTCGACTACTGTGACACCGTGGTCGCGAAGTTTGTCCTTCTTCCATTGTCGAGCATCGGACGACATATGTACGGTCACGTGGAACCCGAGGGCAGCGCTCATCACCCCGATCGAAAGACCGAGATTTCCGGTGGAACCGACTGCGATGGTGTGCTTTGCGAAGAGTTGCTTCGCTGAAGAACCCGAAAGCACGCGATAGTCGTCATCGAGCTTCAGAACCCCGGCATCAAGCGCGATGGCTTCGGCATGGGCAAGCACCTCGTAGATACCACCACGAGCTTTGATGGAGCCACTGATAGGCAATTCGCTGTCGAGTTTCAACCACAGCGAATCAATCGATTGTCCATACGAGTTGGTGAGCGCTTGTTGCATGGCTGGGATAGCGACGATCCGCGATTCGATGATCCCCCGCGAAGAACGTGTGTCAGGGAAAATCTCGGCAAGGAAGGGGGCGAACCGAAGTAACCTGTCCGCTGCATCGTCAACGTCAGCGGATGTGAGGGCGACGCCTGACAGCGCGGTACGGGATGTCGTCAGGTGCGGGTTCAGCCACAGCACTTCGGTCGTCCCCACCAGGCTGGGCAAAAGCGGGCACTGCTGATACCAGTCGTCGCGTGACTTTCCAAGTATCAATTTCGTCCTCCACGGATCTTCTCGGTACGGCTCTTGCATCGCGCAAGTTGTTGCAATGCGCTGCGATTGGGAGTGTCAATCAGTTGATTCCTTCGAACGCCGGCCCGAGCGCTGTGATGCGGATACCGCATCGAAGTCGACGCCAGGGGAGGTCTGCGGGCTCTGCGGTCATCGGGCCAGGAGCCCTCGCGTTCAGAACAGTTTCGGCGATCTGGTCGAAGTCAGCCCTGAAGTGTATTGCACTCTTGACAACGACTATTCGGAGTTTTTCCGGGTGAATTCCGATCATTCGAAGTTGTGCGCGATCCATTATTTGCGATTTGTGTGTGGTGACTCCGATCAAGATCCCGCGGTGGCGGAGTGAGGCGCTTGGGCCCGAGTCGATTTCGTTGCCGTTCATCATCGGCCCTTCGAATCGGCACTTACCGTCTGAGAGATACTCGACCACGAAGGTCGCTTCGAGCGGTCCGGTCTCCGGAATACCTGGGTGCCCTCCAAGTTGGAGGGTAATGCTTGCCCCGAGACCAGCGGAATGCGCTGCTGCGGCGGCGGCGGGATCACAGATCGATGCCACGGCGGCACCTTGTGCGTCCGCGCGTATCAGAGCAGAGAGCAGCCCGGTCGTTCTTGCATCCCCACCGGCACCCGGGTTGTCCTGCGGATCGGCGATGAGCACGGGCCGAGTTGCTCTGCTGGCCAACCGATCTGCTTCTGCGACTGCCTCCTCGGGAGTGAGGAAGGATACTTGAAACTCTGACTCCCGAGCAACGATGTGGGTGTAGAGCTCATCGACTGCGTCTTTCAGGTCGTCGGCGTCTGAGCCGTAGCCCCAGACCGTCGGGCCGCAGTCTGGGGTGTCGGCGGCCGGGAACCCGGGCGCGAACGAGAGGCATCGGTCAGCTCTGTCGAGAAGGGTGACCTCCTCGTAGATCGAGCGAGCGGGTTCGGCGAGTGTGTTGCCAGCGTTGACCGGGATCAGGAAGGGAATTTGGCGCCAGTACCGATGTAGCTGCCCGCCGCGGTAGAGGTGCGTCAGAAGCTGGGCTGCGCGGCGGCCCGTCTCAGCCATGTCCACATGTGGATACGTTCGAAATGCGACCATTCCGTCCGCATTGGCCATCATTGCTTCGCTGACATTGGCATGCAGATCCAAGCTGACGACGATGGGCACACTGCTTCCGACAATGGAGCGAAGCCGAGTCAGCAACTCACCTTCTCCGTCATCGTGATGCTCCGCCACCATCGCGCCATGCAGGTCAAGATAAACAGCGTCGGGTCGCGTCTTTTCCGCCGATTCCAGGATTTCACCAGCAATTCGGTCGTAGGCGCTGCGTGACACCGGCCCAGAGGGGCTCGCTGCAGCCCAAATCACCGGGATGATCGTTGCCGCGGTGTCGCGCATTTCCGCCAGAAAACCACCCATCGGAATATTGACGTCGACTAACTCGAATAACTCTTCATTGCGACGCAAAGCGGGGAATCCTTCCCCATTCAGGAAGTTCTCGTACTCCGCTGAGGTTCGGGAGAAAGTATTCGTTTCATGTTGAAATCCGGCTGTCATTATTCGCATCAGAATCTCTCTCAGAGGTCTTTATTTTGCCACTGGCATTCGGTTGACAGCGATTCCGATTCCTCCGAAGACAACGAGGACCGCCAAAGCTAGCAAACCGGCCGTGCTTTTGCCTGTGGCATCTCGGATGAAGCCGATGAGCGTCGGACTGAGAAACCCACCCAGGAGCCCGATACTGTTGATCAAGGCGATGCCACCAGCTGCAGCAGTGCCCGTGAGATAAGACGACGGGATTGACCAAAAGACGGCATACGCTCCCCAAATGCACGCGGTTGCGATGATCAGAGCCGGGAACGATACGGCGAGCGTGCCGGGAGTCAGTGCAGCGACGGCGAGGGCGAGCGCTCCGACCAATGCTGGCACAGCGCTGTGCCAGCGTCGCTCCCCGTGTCGATCCGAGCGCCGACTGAGCAGCACCATCATTACGATCGCAGCAAGATAGGGCAGCGAGGAGAGCCAGCCGATCGTTTGGGTGCTCTCGATACCACTGTCTTTCAATATTGTGGGGAGCCAGAAGCTAACGGCGTAGATGCCGCTGATCAAACAGAAGAAGCTTGCAGCGAGGGCAAAAATCCGGGGATCGCGCAGAACCTGCCCGAAGTTGTGATTGGAAGCTTGGGCACGTTGCCGACTGAGATCATCATGGATGAGTGCTTTTTCCACCGGGGAGAGCCACCTGGCTTCGGCTGGGGAATCTACGAGGTATTTCCACACCACCAGACCGAGCAGGACCGTGGGGATGCCCTCCAGCAGGAACATCCATTGCCACCCCGCAAGCCCGTACGTGCCGTCGAAGGTCGTGATTATCCACGTCGAAACCGGGCCTCCCACCATCGACCCAAGTGGCCCGGCCAGTAAATAGAGCGCCATCGGGGCTGCAAGACGGGCGGCGGGGAACCAGAAAGTTAGATAGAGGATAATTCCCGGGGCGAAACCGGCCTCGAACACACCGAGCATGAAACGCAATACGATAAAGCTTGTGGTATCGGTTACGAACATCATTGCTGCCGATGTCAGACCCCACAAAATCATAATGCGCACGATTGTTTTGCGCGTACCGATCTTGGTGAGAAGTAGATTGCTTGGTACTTCGAAGAGGACATAGCCCAGGAAGAAGATACCCGCGGCGAGTCCGTACACCGACTCGCTGATGCCGATGTCCTCCGACATTTGCAATTTCGCGAAGCCGATATTGACGCGATCCAGGTACGCGAAGGTGTAGCACAACAGCACCAACGGCAAAATTCGCCACGCGATCCGCCTGTACATCCGTTCCCTACCGTCGGCCCGCTGACCAGACACCGCTATGGGCTTGCTGACGTCCATTCGTTTCTCCGTTCTCACTCCCCCGAACGGACACAGTCTGATCGGTAGTATGCCTACAACCGCCGAAATTGAGGAAAGTTTGCACAGATACGGAAATAACGATGAATAATTACACCCAGACCCAGGATGTGCTCGACGAAACCGATCTGGCACTCATCGACGCCCTACAGGTCAACCCACGTTCAAGCTGGCTACAGCTCGGAGACGCATTGGGAATCGCTCCCATAACCCTGGCACGCAGATGGGAACGCTTGAGAAACTCCGGCGCGGCCTGGGTGTCCATCACCCAACCACCCGAAAAAAGTCGGGGCGCAGTCATCGAACTCAGTTGCACCCCCCAATCTGAGATGGCGGTAGCCCGACATATCGCACAACTTCCATACATCAGCACGGTCGGAATCACCACAGGCGACTATCAGGTGTATGCCAACCTGCTCGCTCCAACACTGTCTGCGACCACGCACGCTCTACTCCAGTCGATCTCACTCCCCGCTGATGTCACGCGCATGCGCAGCCATGTCTTTGGCAGCATGTTCGGAGGCATCCAATGGAGGCTCGGAGTACTCAACCGAGCTCAGACCGACCTTCTTCGCGATCCGGCCGCTCAGTCCACCCGACAGAGCCGACCTTTCGGCCCGCAAGACAGGGATTTATTCCTCGCCCTCGCCGAAGATGGTCGACGCGCGTACACAGACCTCGCAGAAGAGTTGAACAGCAGCGTCCACGGAATCCGTCGCCGGGTTCGCGACCTATTGAGCCAAGGCGAAATCACCTTCCGTTGCGACGCAGCCCGCTCACTATCTGGATGGCACACCATGGCCCTTCTGTGGCTCAGCGTCCCCGACCAGGACCTCCGCACTATGGGCAAGGACATCAGCACCTGGGAAGAAACACGCCAGTGCTCCGCAGTGGTCGGCGCCGTCAACTTGCTGTTGATCGTAAATTTGCGCTCCTTCGAACACCTCGAACAAATCGCCACTCGCATCCGCGATCGACACCCAAGCGCACAAATCGTCGACCGCCGTCTGGTAATACGGCAAGTCAAAGTTTACGGCCGTCTCGTCGACCAACAAGGCCGCAGCACTCACACGATCCCTGTCGATGCTTGGCCCCCCGAGCTATTGTCAACTAACCATCCCTAAAGGGCCAAGTATGATGCCTGCTTCTCTAGATGGCAGCTAAGGCGTGGCCGCTCTAGACGCGGTTCATCCAGCGGCCCAACCATTTTCATTCTCCAAACCTCAGGGCGGAGCACCACTTCTCTCCAGTGCAATCGCCACCACACAACAACGGCACCTACCACCCACCTGAGTCGAGCTGCATCATGTAAGGCTGTTCTCGCAACCACAACCAGAAAAGGAAGTCGGAAACACCATGAAACACAGCCCACTTCACCCGCGTGTCAGTGTGATCGTCACACACGCCGCCTAGCCGACTCACCAGACAAAATCATCCGCGTGGACGACACTCAGTCCACCGAGGACATCCTCACTCGCTACTACCCCGGCGCCAAAACTGACGATCGCGGAGGCTTCGACACCCCTGATGGTGACAGTTACCACTACGATCGAGCGCTAACCGATTAGCTGTCGAACCGGCACCTTCAACCGCAATGCGCTGCCCGCAAACGCATTCCACTGTTGATAGCCCAATTCGGCGGCGATCTGCCACACCCTCCCAAAATCCGTCCAATGCTGCCATGCACTACTTTCCGCGGTCGGTCCACCAAATCTCCGCGTCGCGTGGAGCTGGCGCGTCAACTGTTGCGAGATAGTCGAGGACCATCATTCGGGCGACGTCGAGATCTCGCGTTCCGTATGTCTGCGTGTACCCGTGCCCTTCGATGCGGAGTTCGAGACCGTTCTGTCGGCGCCAGCCGCGCCACCATGGTCCTCTGCACGTCCACCGGCTCACCGTCACGTGTATCGATGCCATGAAGCCAGTCTGTCAGGTCCAGATCATCGGAATGCGCGACACGCAACTACCGGCACACCTCCGGGGCGTGCTGGTGCAGCGCCGAGCTGCTCGCTGCTGGTTGCTGCCTCGATTGCGGTAAGTGTTGCGACGGTAGTCAGTTCTTGTTCGTCCGAGAAGGAACCCTCTGTTCCGAAAGCCACAGGGCCGAACGCCAACATCGCTTTGGAAGTCGACTGCGGAACCGACGGCGTCGGCGTCGTCGACATTACGTACGGCGTGACCAGCAAGCAGGTGATGGTGGCCCGAAATGCCACTTCGCGTTCGGTCGGCGCGATCGAAAAGTTCTCGAATAATTACGGGGCCACGGATGACGGCGTGGATGCAACGCTGACGGTGTCGACGCGGCCGACTACTGGAACGTGCCAGACTTCACTGACGGATTACAACAGTGGAGATATTCTGGCTGAGAAGGAAACTGCGGGCAAAGCCGAGTTCACTGTGCTCGTCCCGAGCGACTAGCTTTCACTTCACGTTCGATATGAGCGCTGCCGAGTAGCACCTGAAAATGACGATCGCCCGCCTGGCTTTGTACCTGGCGGGCGTTCTCATGTTCGGGTGTCGGATTACCAAGCACCGGAGAGGGTTCCTGGTCATGTCAGCTCTATTCGTGCTGTACCTGGAGAGGCGCTACATCCGGTGGTGCGGAGCGCTCAGGGTTTCACTGCTTTCGGCCACGCCGTCGCGTCCTTTGCCGTTACAGCGGGGTGGGCGATGATGACGGCAATGAAACTGGGAATCGACATTCCCAAACCGTGTGAGAGCGTCGCCGCGACCTTGTCTCCTTCGAGCCATGCGCTCGGATCATCTCTGAGGTAGAAGCGGAACTCCGTGTCGTGCGGAGGATTCAACGACTCGGTGACAACACCCGGGCCGGTCGTACCGCTCCACATCCACGCCACATACCCCAGGTAACGGCCACTGAGTTCCATCCGAAACGATCCGACTATCCCTGCCGCATAGGCCTTGACGGCGTCCTCGAAACGACCGAACGTCACCAACCCACCTTCGTAGGACCGCTCGTCGCACGTCATCGCCACGTACCCGTTCGCGGTCTTCCGCACCCCGCGATACCCTCCGAAGTAACCACCACTACTACGCGGAAGTTGCGTCACGACGTATCCGTCGCCGGAAAACACCTGATCATTCCATCCCATCCCGAACGCGGCAGGAATGACAGCGCGCAGATAGTCGACGGTCGCGGTGAACTCGGCGACCTCGGCATCAGTTAACAATCCCACGCCGTGGGGATTGTTTACTTCCGCCTGGCGGAGGGGGTTCCTGGTCATGTCTGCTCCTGGGTGGGTGTGAGCTGAAGATTACTGTTCGCTGCCGACACTGCGCAGTGCGCGCGTAGCGAGGTCGATCATGGGGTGGGTGGTGGGTAGATCTGTTTGAGGATGTCCGCAGCGATCATTTGCTCGATAGTCAGCAGGGAATAGTTGTCGATGTTCGTGTAATCAGTGCCCCGCCACAGGATTGGGAGTCCAGTTGCAGAGTCTATTTGGGTGACCACGAATTGGGTGCCACCGCCAGGCGCGGCGAACGCTTCTGCGATCTCACCGGTGAGCACCGCCATGTTCGGGGGCAAGGGTTGATCGATGACGTATCGGTAGAACGGTTCGGCGGAATTCGCTGGTGGAAGGCTGCGCGCGGGAAACATGTCCCCGTCCGCCCCAAGGAATCTACCGTCGGGCTTGCCGAAGCGGTCGAACGCGGTTCCGGGCGGAAACTGAGGGAGCATTTCGTAGATCGCTTGACCGGTGGTGGGGTCGATAACGAAACCCTTCTGATCAGGATACTTAAGCCCTGTTACTGGGTCGATGAACTTTGCCTCCCACGTTGCCAGCGTCCCTCCCGGACCGTAAGGCGTGGCGTCCGGCGGGAACAGGCGCACCGCTTGAGGGTCGATCCCGGCAGGGTCGGGGTATGCCCCGATACCGGCGGTGGGTTTCGGCGACGGGCTCAGGGCCGGAGTGGCTGGCGGCAGTGCCGGGGTGGCAGTAGGTGTAGCGGGGTCGATCGCCCCGACCGGGGGCCTACCGGGCGCCAGGCCAGGATCGGCAGCCGACGTTGTCGGAGGCTTCACCGGCGCAGTGGCGGGAGGTTTCACCGGCGCGATGGCACCGGCATCCACACCGGTGCGCCCGATCCCCTCAATCACGTCGTCGGCAGCAGTGCGGGCGATACCAGCCTCGACGCGCGTTGCGGTGGACGCCACGCGCGTACCCAGTCCGGCTTCGGCGAACGGACCGGTCAGCACCGCTGCACCGGCATCGAGCTGTATCTGTTGATACCAGTACTGCGGACCTTCTTCCCGCAGCGCATCGAGCCGCAGGGCGCTTTCGAGTACGTCACGGGTGGTACCACTGGGGTCCTGGTTGTAGGAAACAACGGCTTGGGCGACGGACTTCCCCAGACCGAGAAGATCCGACCCCGCCTCCGCAAGGCCTTCGATTCCGTTGGCGCCGCGCACATTCTGGCTGAACCGGAACAACGACGTCAGGACGGATCCTTGTTCACTGAACCAGTCGTCCCGTGCGCGTTCTGCAGCGGTTTCACGTAGCCACTCGTCGCGGTCGTCCTTGGCCTGCGCCGCTGCAACTGCGGATTCTTGGTTGGCGTTCTCCTGCGCGGCGGCCATCGTGTTGAGGGCCTCAGTGGTGGGCACCGTGGTGACCTCCAACTCGGCATCGGCCGAATCAACAGGATTGTTGTACCGGTTGGTGGTGCCGTCCCCCTGATCGACTGTCATTTCGGATCCAGGCTTCATCGTGTCCTGGTTCGGTACGTACGCCGTGTAGCCAGGGTCGGGGGTACCCACGACCGCGACGCCGTCCGGCTGACCCGAGATCGCTTCCTGGCCGTTCGGCAGTGCGGTCGCCGTCATCGACTGTCCGGAGGCGACGTTGTCTCCGCCGTAGAGTGGGTCCGCGAGGATCGGATACAGGATGTTTTCGATGCCTGCGGTGTCGACGACCTGGACGAGTTGTCCGTCGCGGATCTCGTAATGCGTCGGAATGGGTGTGCCGTTGGCGTCGTAGGCCCACGGAGCGTCGATCGTCGAGACCGGGTTTCCGTCGGCGTCGAAGACGGTGGCCGTGCCATCGGGGTTGACGCTCATGTGACCGCCGGGCGGCACCGTCACCGGAATCACGGACTCGTGGGACGACGCCTGGTCGTGGATCAGGAAGAAGAACCGGTATCCGTCGGCGATCGGATCGAACACCCGCAACGCAGACTGCCCGCCAGGGGAATACGCCATGAGCGGTGAGGCGATGGTTCCGACGACCTGCGAGAGGACTGATTCGGGTGTGCGGGGACTGAACGGTCCGGGCCGACCGCGCACTCCGATTCCGGCCGCCGTGAACGCTGCGGCACCGACGAGAACCAATTCGAGGTAGCGGTCACGGCCGTCGTCCTGGCTGAGCCCCGATTTAGTGACGGTGGGAGTCGATTCCGATTGCGCGGGAGCAGTATTCGGGGTTTCTGTGGGTACTGGTCCGGGGCCGCGATCGGTGGTCGCTGTGGGTGTGGTCGATTCAGCGGGTTGAGGCGTGGTCGGGGCAGGTCCGCCTGTGGTCGACGGGACCGGAATTCCTGCAGGGTTCTCGATACCAGATTGTGTCGGCGACTGCGGCTGCCCCGGGTGCGCCGCACCTGGCACGGGAACGATCGGGGTGCCGTTGTAGGTGGGAAAGTTCGTCGGAGCATTCGCCCCGACGTTCGGGCCACCGCCCGGAGCCTGTGCACCGGGAAGCCCGACGGTGGTCGTCGGCGCAGCTGTTGCGGTCGTGGACGGCGCAGTAAGGCACGGGTTGATGTACTCAGGCGGGATCGATGCACCAGGTGGTAGTGAGGCGATCAGGTTCAGGTAGATCTGATGATCACGTGCCCGCACCGCCGCGCAATCCTCTTCCGGTGTCGCATGCGCCGGTCCGGCAGTGAGCGCGAGCCCCGCACCGATCACGCCGGCGGTCCCGGTCAACAGTGCTCCGGCAGCGAGAAACCCCGCCAATGGCCGCTTGAGTTTCAGTGCGGACTTCACCGTCGATCACCACTCGTGTTCGACTTCTTCCGAATCTCGGCGATGAGTGTGTCTACGCCCCACCAGAACACTCTGCCCGCGATCGACATCCACAGAAAGAACGCCAGATACACCAGGATCGTCCCGTAATCCTCGGCCCAGTCCGCGAGGCGTCCGATCACCGTGAATGCGGCAATCAACAATGCGAGCCCGAAGACGGTGGTGATGACCGCTTTCGACGTCTGGCTCAGCTCACTGTCGCGGTCCCACTCCTGTCTCGAGGGTTCAGCGCCTGAGCGGCCGGGATTGGTGGACGACTCCCGACCTGATCCGGGTGGGATGTACGGCAACGCGTTCTCCGCCGCGATGTCGCGGCGGGTGGGTGAAGTCATCGGGGCGTTCGGTGAGGTAGTCATCGGAGGTGAATGCCTTTCCCCGCCAGCCGGTCTGCGGGTCTCGGGATGCGTGTCACCCCCCTTGAACAGCATCGGGTGAGATGCGGATGGGTGACGAATCAGTGGGCAGAAAGCTCTGGTTGTTACCAAGGGCAGTTGATGTACGAGGTGGCTCCGGCTGCCCACTTCCCGCTCGGCGGAAGGTAGAACTCGTAGGAAGCGCAGCCGTTCGGGTACTGCGCCGCCCGGGCCGTTTCGATTGCCAGGACGTTCGCGGAGGAGTCGATCACCCTCTCCCACCCCGGAACTGGGACCATCACATTCGCATTCGCCAGGGCGGCCGGGATGCCGCTGTCGCGGGCCGCGACCGTGACAGCGTGATTGATGGGGATCTGCACGACGGGGGCGCCCAGTTCTGCGAGAGTGGGTGCCGCCGATGCTGCCGGAGCGAAGGTGAGCAGAACGCCACCGATCGCAGTTGTGGCTGCTGCGGTCGTTGCCGCGATTTTCTTCATACGTGCGTGGGGGGTCACAGAGTTCTCCCTTGGGAAGACAGGTCCGATGAGCTCGAACGCTGTTGGGTTACAGCTTTTTCGGCTGTCCGAGTGGTACGAGAGTTCTGTCAGAGCCAGGTCGGATCGGAGTACACGAACACACTGTTGTCCGACGTCGCCGTCGAGACGGCGAACTGTGCGTAGGAGCGGATCGTGACCGGACCCATGCACGCATCGACCTTGACGTGCACGTTCTCCGCCGTGATCGATGCCTTCGCGGCTTCGAGGTCCTTCTTCCCCAGGGGGATCGTGGTGATCGTGCCCGGTGCAATCGTCGTCTGGATGCTCGGGTTTACCGAGGCGTTCACGCCGATGTTCGCCGACGGAACCCCGGAGATGGAGACACCTACGGACGGGCCGAGGGAGAATCCCAGTCCCACGCCGAGGCCGGAGGAGACGTCGATTTGGCAACCGATCTGCAACCCCTGCTCGATATATCCGGTCTTGACGGCCGTATCGCCCGCACCGGAGATGGTGCCGGTGACCTTCGCCGACACGAAACCCTCACGCGTGAACGTCGTCGTGGCCAGATTCGGCACCGGGTTCGCCGAAAGTTTGGTAGCAGCGAGATCGAGGGTCCAGCCGTCATCGGTGACCGTGCTTGCAAACTTGTCCGGCAGTGCCGTCGGGGTCGCCGAGGCGGTACCGGCAAACGCGAGTGCGCTCACCATCAATACCGACGACACCGCAGCACATGCGCCCACGGCTTTTCCGATGCGGCGCTTTCTTGTCAACGTGCGGACGGTTTCGGCGGTGGTGGTGGCCATGGTCGGTCTCCCTGGGGATGAGTCGAAATCYCSGMAACCAGARCGATTGCSGAAACTTAACTGAACGTCTGACCGGGACGCTACAACACCGCMTRCATGCCCGACTAGCCTCCAATGYCCGRATCMRTCCRCCKAAAGTCGTACTCSRAGTTACGGAAACATTACGGAGAAGCCCGGACCAGGCGGTTCGTTCCCCGGAGAGATGTGACGAGCCTCATGGTCACGAAATGATGACGCCAAACGCGGTGCAGTCATTTGTCGGCAAACGCACGGTGACCTACCGAGCGAAGGGGCTCGATGGTGGCGAGGTAGTCGAGGACCATCATTCGCGCGACGTCGAGATCTCGCGTTCCGCATGTCTGGGTGTACCGGTTGACTCTCAAATCGTAGCGATGACGGCACACGTGAGAGCCTGCTAGGCATGGGATTTCGCGAGGAGTCGATCGCTGTGGCCATCCGAGTGGGGCAGGGCTACTTCACCGGAAACGCCACTCCTCGCACGCACACGCGGCGGCGCTGCAGCAGACTACGAATCAGATCTGACTATCACTGGGGCCTCCGACATCGCCGGGATTGCGGTGACTGCTCGCGCACGAACACCAGGCGCTGCAACGGCACTCGCGAACGACGCCGCGCGTGCGCTGAGTTCGTATCTCAACGACATGCCCAGGACGACCACCAACAAGATCAGCTACCGGGTCAGCTCTTTGGCTGAATAGCGAGCCCCACCACGCCACTTCATGTTCGCTCGGCGGTGACAACGCGAACATCGATGATGCAGCACTCCGCCGCGTACCCAAGGACCATCGCCCACAGCTCAGGGTTGTACCGGTTTCGGCCAGGCCGTCGCGGCTTTGCCGGTCACCTTCGGGTGGGCGATGACAGCGGTAATGAACGCCGGGATCGACAGGCTCATTCCATGCGAAAGTGTCGCCTCGGCCTTGCTTCCTTCGAGCCACACGCGCGGAACGTCTTCGAGATAGAAGCGGAACGCGGAGTCCTCTCCCACCCAGACATCGAGGATGCTGACCTTCTCGTTCAGCGTTCGCTCGCCGAAGGTCTGAGCGGTGAAGGCGCTGCCTGGTGTCATACCCGCTTCGACGGAGCTGGTTGCCTTCGGGCTGAACGTCGGCGTCGTAGCTGCCCAGCAGCGACTGAGAGACGAAGATGACCACCTGCGATTCGTCGATCCATTTACAGGCCGCGACGATGGCTTTGGCCAGGTCTTCGCGGCTCACGAACTCATGCTTTACGGAGGTCGTCGATCACGTAGAGGCGTTCCGGTTCGCTCAGTAGAACCGACAGGGGTGAGAGGTTGCGCATTTCGCGGGCAGTCTCGGTGTCGGAGGCTGCGATCTCGCGGACGGCGTCGATGTCGTTGTTGCTCACGATGTGTTCCCACTGGTCGAGGCATCGGGTCACTGAGGCGCCGGTGACGTGCTGGCGCAGTCGGTGCAGGCTGTTGTGGACCTGATCGGTGTCGAGGCTGAGGTGTTCGCGTTCGACGACGATCGCGTCGCCCAACTCGATTCGAACTGCCAAGTTCAGCGCTGGATCAATGTGGGCACCCCTCGCGTCGATGTCGAGGATCTCTCGTCGACTCCTGACGGCCATCTGTGGCTGGCAGACATCGGCGACAACAACGCGATGCGAACGTCGATCGGGCTGATCGCACTCGATCCAGCTTCAGGCACCGCCACCTCCTACCCCCTGGTTTATCCGGACGGGGCGCACGACGCCGAGACACTGCTGATCCAGAGCAACGGGCTTCCCGTCATCGTCACCAAGGATTACCTGGGCGCAAGCGTGGTCTACACAACCGCTGAACGACAGCAGGTTCAGGATCTGAGTATGGCGTCGCCGACCATGTTGGCCAAGGTAGGTCAGCTCAGATTTACTCCCACCCTCACTTCCGGTGGACCGGTCCCCCATGCCGGAACGATGGCTGTCACCGGAGGCGCCGTGAGCAAAGACGGCACGGTGGTAGCGCTGCGCAACTACACCGATGTCTACCTCTACACAGCTCCCGACGGCGATGTCGCGAAAGCCTTGACCACCAATCCTATTCGTGTGCCCCTTCCCGACGAGCCACAAGGTGAAGCGATCGCGTTCGACGCGGCCGGTGATCTGATCAGTGGCTCCGAGGCATACCAAGGGCCGCTGCCTCCGCTCCGAATTCTTCGAGGCGCCAGTGACATCGCGCGCTCGGGCGGAACCACAAGCTCTCTCGGGTCGTAGTCGATTCACGTCTCGGGAAAGCGGACAGGCGCCGCTATCATGGCCGAGTGAACAAACAACTTCGAGCAACAGTGGCGATCTCGACAGTTCTCGCGCTGGCTTCGTGCGCGAATTCTCTCGAAGGAACACCTCGACCGGATGCGTTTGTTCCGAGCGTCGACAATCCGGATCCGTCCGAATCCATCGACGGAGTTGTCACGGTCGACTACCCGGCAGCTCAACACGTACGGCCGAACGAACGTGTGGCGTACACACATTCACCGCCCTTCGGTGGTCGCCATGATTCGGTCTGGGCAAACTGCACCGGAGTTGTCTACCCGCAAGCCATTCGAACCGAGAATGCGGTCCATTCCCTCGAGCACGGGGCAGTGTGGATCACGTACAACCCCGACCTGGTCTCGAGTGAGGATCAGGCGCGCTTGGCACAGCGAGTCGAAGGCATGAGCTACACCTTGATGTCGCCGTATCCGACCCTGGATTCGCCTATCTCGCTGCAGTCCTGGGGCCGTCAACTCAAACTCGACAACGCTGAGGACGCTCGCATCGATCAATTCGTCTCGGCGCTACGAGTCAACCCGAACACGTATCCCGAAGTGGGCGCGACGTGTTCGGTGCCGATGACTAGCTTCGACCCGAACAACCCGCCGCCATTCGACCCCACCACTCCGGATCCGTCTTCTCCCGCAACAGTTCCGGAGCGGTAGCATCCCAGCAGACCCCTGTTCACAGCAGGGAGAAACTACTTACCTCGCGACCGACGTTCCAGTTCCACTGCGCGGCGCATGGTTTCCCGTGCCCGGCTTCGGTCACCGGCATAGTCGTAGGCGCGAGCGAGTCGGAAGTTCTGCTTCCAGTTGTCCGGGTCTGCTTCCCAGTCGACCTTGATCTGAGCGAACAACTCGTCGGCGGCCGCCCGCTCGATCCGGCCCGAAGGCAATTTCGGAAGTGAAGACGCATCGACAGCGAGGCCCTCGTCGTGAATCTGCTGCGCGAGGCGTTGGTGTGTGAAGCCGGCACGAAGGGTGGCGATGACGAGCCACAGCCCCAGGAACGGCAGGATCAGCACGCCGATCCCGAGACCGATCGCGGCGCCGCCTCCGTCTTGGATGAGCTGGATTCCGCGCTGGCCGAGCAACACGAAGTACACCGCGAGCGCGATACAGATCGCAACGATCAGCGCGAGGGTGCGGGTGGTCTTGTTCATAGATCGAGGAAGGAATCGATACCGACCGTCAGGCCCGGACGTGACCCGATCTGGCGGACACCGAGCAGAACGCCCGGCGCGAACGAATTCCGGTCGATCGAGTCGTGGCGAATGGTCAGCGTCTCGCCCTGAGTTCCGAGAATCACTTCCTGATGCGCGACCAGTCCGGCCATCCGCACGGAGTGAACCCGGACTCCGTCGACGTCGGCTCCACGCGCACCCTCGAGCTCGGTCGTGGTGGCGTCAGGGCTGCGTCCGACGCCTGCTTCCGCGCGAGCTTCGGCGATCATGGCGGCCGTTCGGTATGCGGTGCCCGAGGGAGCATCTGCCTTGTTGGGGTGGTGAAGTTCGATGACCTCGACGGAATCGAAGAAGCGCGCCGCGGCAGCCGAGAAGCGCATCAACAACACAGCACCGATGGCGAAGTTCGGGGCGATCAGAACACCCGTTGCAGGCTGCTCGTCGAGCCAGGACTGCACAGTCGCCAGCCTGGACTCGTCGAAACCGGTGGTGCCGATCACGGCGTGAATTCCGTTGGCCACGAGGAATTCCAGATTTCCCATGACGACGTCGGGGTGCGTGAAATCGACGACTACCTGAGTGCGGGTGTCGACGAACGTCTCGATGCGATCACCGGTATCGACCTGAGCGACAAGTTCCAGATCGGGAGCAGCTTCCACTGCCTCGCAGATCGCTCGACCGACCTTGCCCTTGGCTCCCAGAACCCCGACCCTGATGGGTGCTGCACTCACGTCTTCCACGCTCCGTCCGATGCATTGTTTGAGGTGAAGCCTACGCAATCGTGCCGATGCGCTCACCATCAGTCGGGCAGGAGTTATGTCACCACTGGCACACTGGACGTAGTGAGCAACCGTCCGCAAGTCCGCGAAACCGGCAACCTTCGACCACTCGAGTTGGCAACGGGTGCCGTCATGGCCGGATTCACGGTCGCGTTGTCCGTCATTGCCACGGTCATCCCCATGGCCAGCGCCCTCAACCTCGTGGCCGCCGTTCCGATGGGAATTGTTGCCCAGCGCTTTCGAGTCCGCGCCGTGATGACGGCCGGCGTCTCGGCTACTGCGGTCGCTTTCGTCGCAGCGGGTTCGGGATCTGCGGCGGCGGTCGCGCTGAGCGCTCTCCTCGGCGGAATCATCGGTACGGTCAAGCGGCGCGGTCTCGGCTTCATCTCCGCGTTGCTGTCGTCGCTTGTCATCGGACCCGCGCTGGCGTTGTTCTCCATAGTCCTGTTGCTTGTTCTCGCGCCCCTGCGCACCTTGTTGTTGACCTCGCTGGAGAACACCGCGCTGGGCGTGGCCGCAATCTTGAAGCGTGCCCCGACGCTGGTCGGCGCAGCCGAATGGATCGAGAACAGCATCGGCTCGATCATCGACTACTGGTGGTTGTGGATCGGCCTGTCGATCAGCTCCGGAATCGTCCTCAGCACCGTCGTCTCCTATTTTGTCCTCGGTGCCGTCCTCGATCGATTGGCCGCACTCCCCTCGGCCGACCCGCTCCAGACAGCTCCCGACGACCGTCCGATCGACCCGCTACCGGTCACTTTCGATCACGTGGGCTTCACCTATCCGAGTGCATCGACGCCGGCGCTCGTCGACGTCAACTTCACGGTCCGACGAGGAGAGTTCGTCACCGTCGTCGGCCACAACGGCTCGGGCAAGTCCACACTCACCCGGTTGCTCGCCGGTCGCGCACCGACCGTCGGGACCCTGACGAGGCCCGGGTCCGCCGGTCTCGGTCGACACGGCGGAACCGCCGTCGTCCTCCAACGTCCCGAGAGCCAGATCCTCGGAACCCGCGTCGCCGATGACGTCGTCTGGGGGCTTCCGCCCGAGTCGCATCCCGACGTCGATGCACTGCTGGCCGAGGTGGGACTCGCGGGCATGGGCATGCGCGAGACCTCAGGGCTGTCCGGCGGCGAGATGCAACGTCTGGCGGTTGCTGCCGCTCTGGCTCGTCGCCCCGCTCTGCTGATCGCGGACGAAGCCACCGCGATGGTCGATCAGGCCGGCCGGGAGGAATTGGTCTCGCTCCTCGCCGAACTGCCCCAGCGCCATCCGATGGCCGTGGTGCTGGTCACCCATCACCACGCCGACACCCGCAACGCAGATCGGGTGATTCAACTACACCGCGGACGGCAGATCGATCACCAACCCGGTTGGATGACGTCGACGTTCGCGGGTCCGCCGTCTGCGCCGTGGCCGGCCGGCACTCGAACTGTCCTCCAACTCACCGATGTCACCCACACCTACAACGACCGGACTCCGTGGTCGCGGCGCGCACTCTCGGACGTGAATCTGACCATCGGAGACGGGGACGGGCTACTGGTCCTGGGCGGCAACGGTTCCGGTAAATCGACCCTGGCCTGGATCATGGCGGGCTTGATCGCACCGAGCCGGGGAACCGCGGTCTTCGACGGCAAACCCGTCTCGCGTCAGCTCGGCACTGTCGGTCTGACGTTCCAACACTCGAGGCTGCAGCTGCAACGCCGAACCGTCGCCGAAGACATCGAGGCCGCCGGCGGTCCGGAGATCGGATCGGTGCAAGTCTCCTGGGCGCTCGACGCCGTCGGACTCGACCGTCACATCGCCGGCCGCAGTATCGACGAGTTGAGCGGCGGACAGATGCGACGCGTCGTACTGGCCGGTCTCCTCGTCCGCCAACCCCGAGTACTCATCCTCGACGAACCATTGGCCGGGCTCGATCCACCCGGCCGACACGAAATCCTGAACGTACTCAGGTGGATTCGTCGGAACGGAACCGCAGTAGTCGTCATCTCCCACGATGTCGACGGCATGGATGCCGTCTGCAGCAGAACAATTCGACTGTCGCAGGGTCGCATCCTCGACCCTGCCGCCAGCAGTGCCTTGGAAGGATCGACGACGTGACAACACTTCTGCGCGAAGTCCCGACTTCATCGCCGATCCACCGATTGTGGGCCGGAACGAAGATCGTTGCCGTCGTTCTCGTCAGCATCGTGGTCGTGGCCGCGCCGTCCTGGCCGGCGATCGGCGTCGTACTGGGATTGTTGTTGCTGACCGCGGTGATCGGACGTATCCCCCCGACTGCAGTTCCCCGGCCTCCGTGGTGGTTGTGGGCGCTGATCCTGCTCGGCGCGTTGATCAACCTTCCGATCGGCATCGACGCGGTGTTCATCTACCTGCAAGCTGTGACGTTCGGTCTTGTATTGCTCTGCGTCTCACTGATGTTGGCGTGGACCACGTCGATGAGCGACGTGGCGCCGGCACTGGCAACGCTCGGTAGACCGCTGCGAATATTCAAGATCCCGGTCGACGAGTGGGCCATCGCGACCGCCCTCTGCATTCGTTCACTTCCACTGTTGATCGACGAGATGCTCACCCTGGTAGCGGCGCGACGACTGCGCCCGAAAGCTGTGGTGAACAGCGCGGCCGACAATTCGATAGTCGACCTGATCACCACAACCATGTCCGTGGCAATTCGGCGGTCTGCCGAAATGGGCGAAGCAATCTCCGCTCGCGGGGGCACTGGACTGATTGCGGCGTACCCCAAGCGCCCTCAGCTCGCCGACCTGTTCGCACTGACCGTCGTCATCGCCGCGTGCGTCAGTGCCGTTGCTTTGACGATAGTTCTGCGCTGATCGAGTCATCGCTGACAGAATTTGCCTGGGCGATGATCGCAGAACCCATCCAGCGCCGTAGGTATCGCCGCAGTTCCTCATCGCTCCGCGGTGGGTCGCCAGGCGCGAGGAAAAACGACTGCATCGTCCGCAGGACGTATTCGACCAGTTCCTGAAGTGACGCGTCGTCGTAGCCGTAATGCACCCAGTCCACGTCGAAGCGGTTGATCATCGCCATTCCGAAGGCTTGCGCCTCCTGAGAGGTCAGACCCTCCGGGTGCAGACTCGAATTCGTGCTTGTCAGAAGGATGCCGAGATGCGGTGTTCGGTGGACCTGAGTCAGTGTGTAGAGAACACCCTCGGTCATCGCCTCGACGGGATCTTCGATGCCGCTCACGTGTGTGGTGAGTCGATCGAGGTAACCGTCCACCGACGCGATCGCCGCTGCCCGCATCAGAGCGTCGGCGCTGGGGAAGTATCGATACACGGTCTGCCGGATCACGCCCAGTGACTCCGCCACGTCGCCGATGCTGATTTCCGAACTCGTCCGTCCGATCAGCTCGACCGCGGCCTCGACAATTCGACGAGACGCATCTTCGTCGTTGTCCGGTGGATTGCCGCCCCACCCACGCCTTCGTGCCACTGCCCACTTCCTCGCTCGAACGAGGCTCGAACCATGTCTTTGCGCTCGAAGTCCAAGAGCCACAGGCTAACACAGGCAGGTTTTGCATCTGCGTCCCTCGAATTCACGTTCGTCATCGAAAAGTGAACATACAACTGCACACCAATATGTATGATTACCGCCACACGTGGCTTCGAATGCCAGAGCGGCCACCTGACCAGCCCCTCCGAAAGACGAGGTTCGACAAGTGACCAACCTTCAGCCCCGAAAGATGGATTTCGGATTCGAGGATCATGACGTTCCCTTCCTGTGGAACCCGGAGAATCCGGCCTGGTCGAGCATGTCCAACGCGGTCTCGTTCCTGGCCATCGGTTTCGAAAAGATGATCGTGAAGATGATCATGCAAACCAAGTCGCGGATCAGCGATCCGGAGGTCGCCGAGGAAGCCGTGGCATTCATGCGTCAAGAAGGCCACCACTCGACCGCCCACCGCCAACATGTGAAAGCTCTGATCAGGCGATACCCCGGACTGCAGAACACACTCGACGCCGTGATCGGTGAATTCGATCTACTCACCGAGGCGACCTCGTTGAACTACCGGCTCGCGTACACCGCAGATCTGGAGGCGACCTTCACACCGGTGTTCAAACTGATGCTCGACAACGAGGCGACCTTGTTCCGTCCGGGAGACGACCGCGTCGCGTCGCTGTTCATCTGGCACTTCGTCGAGGAGGTCGAGCATCGCAGCTCGGCACTGATCATCTTCAATTCCGTTGTCGGAAGCGAGCTTTACCGGATGCGAATGGCGCCGTCGATCTTCGCGCACGTCATGAAGGTGATTCGCATCGCCTGTGCAGGGTTCAACCAGCACGTTCCACTCTCCGAACGGCAAGTCGACTCACTGTCGATGTTCGCCATGCACCGCACCAAGCAGAAGATTCTGACGTCGTTTGCGCCCTACCTGACCAAGGGCACCATGCCCCGCGCCTTCGATCACCTACAACTCGGCGAACAACTCGTCGCGCTCGGCGGTGTCTTCCGCAGCCAGATGCCCAATCACAACCCGGACCACGAGAAGCTCCCCGCACTGGCCGACCAGTGGTTCAAGCGTTACGACGACGGCTACGACTGCACACGCTGGTACACCGCCGAATCTCAGGCACAAGAGTCGATCACGTCAGGGGCCAACTGATGGCAGAGCACTGCTCCCCCACGTTTGCCCAACTGGCAACAGAACTCGGTTTCTCCTGTCAGGAAGCAGGTGGACTCGTCGAGTTCCGTAACCCGGCGGCCCTCGAGAACTGGACCCTGCCCGTACTCGAATGGACGATCATCGTCGGCTCGGTACTCGCACTGGTCTTGGCGATCGTGCGACTGCGCCGCAACGGCGACCCCACCAACCTGGTCCTTTGGTTCGGCGCCACCGCCTACCTGTTCATCATCGAGCCTCCGCTGTACTTCCCGGCAGCGTTCGGCATCGAAGAACAAGTGGACACGATGTTCGCGCACAACGTGTTCACCGTCGACTTCATGTGGGGTCGACTGCCGCTGTACATCATTGCCATCTACCCGCTCATGGCGACGTTGGCCTTCGAAATAGTCAGAATGCTCGGCGTTTTCCGCAAATACGGTCCCCTGCTGGGTGCAGTCTGCGTCGGCTTCGTCCACCATGCGTTCTACGAAATCTTCGATCACCTCGGACCCCAGTTGCGGTGGTGGGAGTGGTCGACGTCGAACCCGATCAACCAACCCATGTTCGACGCGGTTCCACTCCCCAGCGTGGTCGTCTTCGCCGCTCTGTGGCCGATGTCGTTGGCATTCTGCGTCCAGTACTTCGTCGGACGGCACGTCGATGCCGGCAAGCACTTCTCCGGGCTTCAGTTGGTTTGGCGCACCATCGTGATCGGCCTGCTGGCCTCGCTGGGTACGTTCATTCTCCCGCTCCCGGCGACGGTCTTCGGGATGGGCAGTGACACCGTTCGTGGGTTCCTCTATGCGGCGGAACTCGCCGTCCTCACAGTGGTCGCGATCGTGGTTCTCGTCCGCCAGTGGAGAAACCTGCGCACGGCAGAATCGAACGCTCCTGCACACACCAACAGGTTCGTCCAGATTTACAGCGTGGTGTACCTGGTTGTCATGGCCGTACTGTGGGCGAGTGCGCTTCCGGACTTCTTCGACGCAGTCGACGGTTCCACCAGCGCTGGAGATCCCATCGGGAACCTGTGGTACACACTGGCGTGCTTCGTCATCGCAATCCTGTGTGTGAGCGCAACTTTCACCATTCCGAAGAGGAACTCCGTCGTCGACGACGCTGAACTTCTCGGGGCAAACTCAACGACTCCGGCCAGCTAGGTCGACCGGGACGAGACCTCTCGGGTCTCGTCCCGGTTTGTCGGTGTCTCGAGACAACGGCGTCACGGGACGCGGTGAGTCCACGCTTCGGTGCTGAACTTCGTGTCCACCAGCTTGCGCGCCTGCCCCAACTCCGAGTCCGTGTAGTCGCTGTCACGGGTGTCGTACTGGCCGCGGAAGTGCTGCGCAAACGACTCCAGGATCGCTGCACGCGTCATTCCGGTTTGAGAACGCAGCGGATCGACCCGCTTGGCTGCGCTCTTGGTTCCCTTGTCCGACATCTTCTCTCGCCCGATTCGCAGCACCTGCGTCATCTTCTCCGCATCGATGTCGTAGGCCATGGTCACGTGATGGAGCACGGTGCCGGACGCGAATCGCTTCTGAGCGGCGCCGGCTATCTTGCCCTTGTCCGAGGCGATGTCGTTGAGCGGCACGTACCGAGCGTTGATACCCACCTCGGCCAGCGCTCCCATCACCCACTGATCGAGAAACGCGTAGGACTGCTCGAAACTCAAACCTTCGACCAACGACGCCGGTACTGCCAACGAGTACGTGATGCAGTTGCCAGGTTCCATGAACATCGCGCCGCCACCGGAGATTCGGCGCACCACGCCGATGCCGTGCCGCGCAGCAGCCTCGGAGTCGACCTCGTTACGCACGGATTGGAACGATCCGATCACGACCAAGGGCGAGTCCCAGTCCCAGAATCGCAGTGTCGGCGGACGCTCACCCGATGCCACCTCACGCGCGATGACCTCGTCCAGCGCGACGTGCATCGCTGGGTCCAGAACCACCGGTGGGATGAGGTCGAACGTGTGATCCGCCCAACTCGTGGCGTGACCGAGTGCGCGCCGGATCGCAATACCGACCGACTGCGGCGTGAAGCCGATCATCGAGACGGACTCGTCGAGCGCACTGGAGATAGCTTGTGCCAACTGTTCTGCATCCGAGTCGGCTGGCATTCCGCGCAACGCCGCGTTGATGTCGTCGAGCGCACTGTCGGGCTCGAGGAAGAAGTCCCCCGAGACTGCGACTTCGGCCAGCCGACCGTCCGCCACCTCGACGTCGACCGCGACCAGTTTTCCACCAGGAACCTTGTACTCTCCACGCATTCGTCCAGCCTATCCCTGTGCGATTCTCTGCGGTGAGCGCCGTCGAAGATCACACCGCGCGCGCAGTGCGCATCGGTTCGGCCGGAAGGGTGATCAGGCTCTCACACCTGTAAACCGCTGTGCGGCTCCATGATCGCGCGGCGAGGACAGCAGGTGTCGGCCCCCGCCTTGACACGTGCTTCTTCCGACAGGCGAGATGATCGCTGGGGTGGGAGGATTACCGCAACGAGCCAACTCTCTGGCGAGTGACAACGGAGGTAGACATGAAGGTCCCGGCGTTCCACTCGACGGTTCCTTCGGATCTCGACGTCTATCACGACAACGAAAGCTGCATTTTGGCCGCGCGCATCGCAGTACCCCATCGTGCCCCCGGGGTCGACGGCCGACCGTGGTGCACTGCCTGCGCGTCTTTGGACTGACGAGCGACCACCAGCTCACTCACACCCATGTCGCCGATTCGGGGACAACTCCATGTGCCAGAGCGTTCGCATCGATGACAGCGCGGAGCCACGCGGTCAGACCGTCCTCGACCGTCTCGTAGAACAGCGCGTCGTAGAACTCGGACAATCCCGGATCGGCCACGTACATCCGCCCCAGACACACCTGCATCGAATGTGTGCAGTCGAAGTAGACCCCGATCGACGCTCGGTGGCGTTCTGCCAGCGAATTCGCCTCGGCGCTTCCCGGTTCGACACCCGCGCGGCACGCCAACGCCAGATCTTCGTTGAGCGTCTCGACGCAGTCGGTGATCTTCTGCCAATCCTCAGCGGTCCTACCCGCCGACCGTTCCGCGTGCTGCGCCCACTGCGCGCTGTCACCCCAACGCTCGTGCGCCTCCGGCCCCCATGACGGCTGCCAGTGTCGGCCGAAGATCGACACCTGCTCGTCTGCCGGCAACAGCACACCGGACTTCCTGGCATCGATGATGCGATCCAAGGACTCGCCCCGTTGCTCCAAGTCGGCAATCCGTTGTCGCAACTCGGCGCGCTGCCCGCGCAGTGTTTCATCCACGTGGGCTGCCGGCGATTCGAGCAATATCCCGATCTCGTCGAGCGACAAGCCCACGTCGCGGTAGACAAGTACGCGACCAATTCGGCCGAGGTCGGCGTCGGTGTACAGCCGGTAGCCACCGTCACTGCGCCCGGACGGGCACACCAAACCGATTGCGTCCCAATGATGAAGGGTACGTACAGTTATGCCCAGCCGAGATGCGGCAGCACCGACGGTAAGAGCACTGTCTGCCTCGCCTCCGAAGAGTTGGTCCGTCACGGCATCCAGTTTGACAGACGCGGCGCGCGAGACCACCGCGTCAGACTTCTGTTCAGTCGTCGGGTCCGTCAATTCCCATACCTCGCAGATGCTCGGCCTCGGCACTGTTCGGGTCGTACGGACGAGCGGCCGTCATGATCACACGCGCGTTCTCCGGTGTCACGATCTCCAACTCCAGTGAATTCCACGGCTTCAGGTCTGGACCGCTGGTGCATCCGGGCCGCAATTCCTCACACGCCTTTGCTATCTGGTCGATCTGACTCAGCACACACGCAAAGCTCACGCTGATGGACGGTGGTGAATCTGCTCGCTCGCCGGGCACGAGCAGAACGTCTTGAAATGCCCAGCGCCGCAGATGCGTCAGTCGATCAGGCACCGAAAAGAGGTCGAAGAAACCGAGCCCGCGGATCCAGAAGTCTGCCGATTCGGCCAGATCCGAAGTCGGAACAGACACGAACATCGGCATACCGTAGAGACCTCGGAACTGTTCCGGAGGCACGGCATCGGTCGTAGGGACAGGGACGGGGCTGACGTCGAATGCAGGGTAGGTGTCGGTCATGAAGTCATCGTGAGCCCTCACGCTACGTCAGGGTCAAATCTTGTGAACTCCGATCACAAAACACAGTGACCGGAAAACACAGTGATCAGAAATCGAGAAGCACCGAGCCCGCAAGCCTCATAGGTTTGTCGAAACGACGCTCACGCCGACAAACTGGAGGTAGCCGACCATGGCACAGACGGATCCAACACCGAGAGATCCCATCGGGAATCACTGCGAACCGAAGTCCGGCGGTCCCGGCGCACTGTCACGGTGGATGCAGCGGAACGCGAACGCCCGCACGAATCGCAAGATTCGGCGCGGGAAAGGCACGTTCATGGGAATGGACGTCCTCATCCTGCACACGGTAGGCCGACGCAGCGGGCAACCCCGAGAGACTCCGCTGATGCACCTGTCCGACGGCAGGGGCGGTCTGTTGATCGTGGCTTCGGGCGGCGGCGGTCGAAACCCGGACTGGCACTCGAATGTGGTGGCGCATCCCGATCGAGTGTCTATCGAGATGCCCGGCCGAAATGTCGTACCAGTCACAGCTCACGAACTCGAAGGCGACGATCGCGAGCATGCGTGGCACCAAGTGGCCACCGCCCAGCCCCGAATCGCCAAGTACCAGAGCAAGTCCGATCGCAAGTACCCGCTGATTCGGCTCACCGTGATGTGAGTGGTGGTGTGAGCCGAATCAGATTGCGCAATTACACCTCGCCGGCGATTACACCTCGCCGGCGAATACACCGCCGTCTGCGAATACACGTTGGGCAAAGCGTTCGCCGATGAGACGATGCGTTGCAGCGTCCGGATGGAGCTGATCGGGAAGCGGCAACTCTTCGTTCTCCGCGGCACCGTAGAGATCACACCCGTCGACGTAATGCAGATTGGGATCATCGACTGACCGCTGGGTTACGATGCGCGCCAACTCTTCCCGAATCGAGCGCAGCGTCAGCTTCCCGGATGCCCGCTCGGCGGGATCTCCGGTGGCAACGAATCGCATTTCGCCTCTGGCAAGAGCGTCGAAGTCGAAGGCGCCAGGCCCCGGTGTGTCCTCGTGGATCGGGCAATAGACGGGCGAAACGACCAACAGCGGAGCCACTGGATGACCGTCGCGAACCGTGTCGAGGAAGCCGTGCATTGCAGATGTGAAGGCCCGTAGGCGCATCACGTCGGAGTTGACCAGATTGATGCCCATCTTGATGCTGATCAGGTCAGCAGAAGTGTCGCGCATCGCGCGGGCGGTGTACTGGTCCAGCAGAGCACTGCCACTGAACCCGAGGTTGATCAGATCCACGCCGCCGACGGAGGCTGCAAGAGCAGGCCAAGTGCCGGAGGGACTTTCAGCGCCGGATCCTTGACTGATCGAGCTTCCGTGATGGAGCCACACGCGGCGCTTCGTATCAACCGCGAGTTCGAGTGGCGCGTCGGTTCGCAATGCGACAAGTTCGGTGGTCTCGTTGTGTGGCAACCAGATCTCGACGGTCTTGGATCGCGCGGGCAGCTCCGCGAAACGGATGATACTGACAGGTCCGGACTGCCTCTGAGCGGTACCGGTAGCCATGTCGATCGTCACCGTATTGCCGCCCGTAGCGCTTGCTTGCCCGGCCAGTTCGCCGTCGACGAGCAGGTCGTACACCCCTTGCGGCCTCGGCGGAGCGCCGGTGTAGATCATTTTCGTGGGCAGAGTATCTAGTTCGATGCTCGTGGCGCTGGTTCGGAATACTAGCCGCACTCCGGACGGTTGTGATTGCGCCATTGCCATCTGCCCGTCAGCGAATTGCGTGCGAGCCTTGGCAGGTAGGCGGTGCGTCAGCACACCGCGTTCGGTCCGTTCGATTTCGAGGGCTCCGCGCACGATGTCGTCGGAAATTTCGGTAGTAATCCAGCTGCTCTGGCTGTGCATTTCATTCACCTGAAAATCGTTTACGGAAGTTTGCTACTGCTGATAGTAATTTGCCTATACTCTTTAGGCAAGTGGTTTACCCTCCCAACGAACAGGACCGATTGACATGCCTCGCGCAGGACTCACAGCCGACCGCCTCGCGATGGCGGGCGCGGAATTGGCCGACGAGGTCGGCTTCGAGCACGTGACCGTATCGGCAGTCGCCAGGCAGTTCGACGTCAAGGTCGCAAGCCTGTACTCCCACGTGAAGAGTTCGAACGACCTCAAAACCAGAATCGCGTTGCTCGCTTTGGAGGAGATGGCCGGCCAGGCTGCCGACGCCGTGGCCGGTCGGTCCGGCCGCGACGCTTTGACCGCCTTCGCGAACGTCTATCGCGACTACGCGAAGGCACACCCCGGCCGGTACGCCGCGTCACAGATGCGCCTCACCCCGGAGGACGCAGCAGCGAGCGCGGGCTTCAGACACTCGCAGATGATGCGATCGATTCTGCGCGGATACAACCTCACCGACCTCGACCAGACTCACGCAGTTCGGTTGCTAGGCAGCGTTTTCCATGGATATGCCAGCCTGGAGTTAGGTGGATCGTTCAGCCACAGTGCACCGGACAGCGCCGAAAGCTGGTCCAGGATCCTCGAGGCTCTCGATTCGATGCTGACCAATTGGCCAGCGTCGAGTGCATGATCAGGCGTGCTTCTTCTGAGCAAAGTTTCTGCGCCACTTGGTGATGGCATGCGGCCTGATGATGGAGACCGCAACGTCGAGCCCACCGCAGGAGCAGCGCCACAAAATTGCGCATTCCCGTAATCATTGGTCGCACTGGAACAGCAGAGGGTCCGAGTGGGCAGGAAGTCGAGGCCTGGGGCTGCGCCTAGAGGAGAAGCTTGGCACGCAGAGAGTCGATAGTGTCCTGGTCGACGCCGAGGCCCTCCCGTACGTAAGTATCCATACCGCCGTAGAGCCGGTCCACCTGGGCGTACGCCGCATCGAGCCACGACAGGTCCACCGCGTCGTCCCGGCCCAGGTACGTGTTCGACGCCATGAAGTCCGCACTGATGACCTCACGCGGGACACCGAGGATGGTCAGCAGGATCGCGGTACCCCAACCGGTGCGATCCTTCCCTGCGCTGCAGTGGTAGACGGTTGCGCCGTCGGAGTTGTTCGCGATCGCCGTCAGCAGATCATGGAAGGCGACATCGGAG
Organism: Rhodococcus sp. P4_E4; assembly: GCF_056401575.1. Classification (NCBI taxonomy): domain Bacteria; kingdom Bacillati; phylum Actinomycetota; class Actinomycetes; order Mycobacteriales; family Nocardiaceae; genus Rhodococcus; species Rhodococcus sp. P4_E4. The sequence continues at coordinate 158,444 of NZ_JBFUJB010000007.1, forward strand.
CCACGGTAGTTGACCATGAACGGGTAGCCGATGCTCTGGCCGATGTTCGAGGTTCCGTTGACCGCGCCGTCGATCAATGCGCGACCGAGGGTCAGGGGAACGAACTCGTGGAACGCGATGCCATGGTCGATGCTGACGACGTCGGCGACCTGGTAGGTGACCCCGGCGGGGATCCGATCGGGATCCTCCGTGCGTTCGGAGGTGTTACGCAGATCGACGTCGAGGGTCAGGTTCGCGGCGGTGAGTTTGGCCAGATCAGTCTCATTGAGCGAGCTGAGCTTGTTGGAACGGAACACCAGGCCTGTCCGGACGGTCCTGCCGTCGGTAGTCCGATAGCCGCCGATGTCGCGGAAGTTCCGCGCCTCGTCGAGCCTGATCTCGGCCGCGGACGGCGGTGGGATCTCCGGCAGCGGCGGTTGCTCCTCGGACGATCCGAACTGGCTCGAACCCGATTGCGGGTCGCCGCTCGAGGCGGAGGCGAGTGCGGGAACGGTCAAGGCCGCCACCACGGTAAACAGCGCAGTGAGGGCAATTCCGAAAGAATGCGCCCCTCGGCGGCGCGTGTAAGCAGTCGTCATCGTCGTCCTCTTCACTCGCTGTGCTGGACGACCCCGCGCCCCCGCAAACTCACGTGCGAGATTACAAGGGTGGCGCGCTCCTCGTCCCGACTTTGCCCCAAAAACCGGACATTTGTTCAGGTGTCCGAATTGCCCGCTCCTGCCACTCCTACACCCTCGGCACACTGAACCGCGCCCGTGCTTGTCACGCGGGGTCGGAGTCGAGTCGATTCCGAAGCCAAGCACCCATATCGAGCGCAGCACGCCGGGCAACAGGCGTTGGATGGTTTGTAAATCCATGCGGGACAACAGGATAGAGGCGCAAGTCGACGTCGTTACCGGCCGCCGACAGCCGCGCCACCATGGCAAGGTTCTCAGCCAGAACCACGTCTTCTGATCCGACCACCACGAGGGTTGGCGGCAGGCCGCTGAGTTCGCCGAATGTCGGAGAAATATCCGGGAGAGTGCGATCATCGACATGCCCGACATAGGCTTCGATGAAGTATTCGTCGCTGATGGTGCGGCCCGCGGGAGTCTGCGCACTGACGTCGTACGTGCCCGCTTCCAGCACGGCACCCGAAAACGACTTGGCCAGACCTCGATCACGAAGGCGCAGCAATGTCGTCGTCACCAAGGTTGCTCCCGCCGACATGCCACCGATGGCGAGCCTGGTCGTCCCGAACCGTTCGGCAGCGACATCAAGTAGCCACAAAGCAACTGCCTCACAATCGTCCGGCGCTGCAGGCCAAGGGAATTCCGGTGCAAGCCGGTAATCGACGGTAACCACTGCCACCCCGACCGCGTCGGCAAGTCTCGTACTTCGGGCGTCAGCGCTGGCCGCTGAACTTATGTAGAAACCACCACCCGGAAGATACAGATAGACCCCGTTGACAACGCCGTCTTTCGGCGTGACTACGCGCACTGAAACGGATCGACCCTCGATGTCGAGTGTGTGTTCAACAGCCCGGGTCGCCGTGGGCTCAACCACCCTGGATGCTCGCGCCACAAGCAGTTCCTGCAGCGAACTCGGACCGACACCGGCAAGCCGCGGCGCATAGAACGCTCGGGTGATCGCCACATCGTCGCCGGGTAGTTGTTCGACCAGATCAGTCAGTGCAAGCTTCACAAATGCTCCCTCGGGTCGCGACTTGTCGACAATTCTCGCACCCCGTACAGCAGCCTCGAGCCGGGGCATTCCAGGCAGTGAAGACGTGACGGGTATGTGCGAATCGCGCCGCAGAAAGGCTTTCTCGCGCTACCCTCATCTCCAAATTGGACGTTTGTCTAGAAAGGTCACCGGATGCGCGCGCTGTTGCTTGCCACCCTTGCAATCCTAGCTATCCAGATTGCAGCCCCGGCGGCAAACGCTTCACCTCCGGATCCGGGCTGGACTCTCCCCCAACTGACCGTCGCAGATCGAACGATCAAGGACGTCGACGGACGAACGGTGTTGCTCCGCGGCGTGAACGCCAACGGTCTCAATGACTACGCAACCAACGGCACCGGTCTACCCACCGTTACGCCGCTGGGAAGAACGGACTTCGCGCAGATGGCCGCGCTGGGCTTCAACGTCGTCCGACTCAACGTCGCGTGGTCCCTCCTCGAACCGACCCGCGGTGCATTCGACACTGCGTATGTCGACCGGATTCGAGGCGCAGTCCAGAACGCGAAAGATCACGGCATTTACACCGTTCTCGACATGCATCAGGACGCATGGGGCCCGTACGTCGGCACCCCGAGCGACCAGTCGTGCCCGTCTTTCATGGAGCCGGGAGTCGGCTGGGACGGCGCACCGGAGTGGGCAACCCTGACCGGCGGATGGACGACCTGCAACATCGGTGGACTCCGGGAAGCCGCACCGGCGATCGCCCATGCCTTCCAGGCGTTTTACGACGACGAGCAAGGAATCCAGAGTCGCCTCGTGGCTACGTGGGCGCGGTTGGCCGCCGAGTTCAAAGACGAACCGGCGGTGGCCGGATACGACCTGTTGAACGAACCGAATCCCGGCCTGCGCGATCCATTCACCGCCGCTGATCAGATCGGGCAGTTCTACAAGCGGGCCACCGACGCCATCAGACAGGCCGAATCAGGCGGATTTCCGCACCTCGTGTTCTTCGAGCCCAGCGCGATCTGGTCGGCATTCGGCTTCGACGCGCTGCCCCCACGCCAGTACCTGACCGATCCTCTGGTGGTCTTCTCGCCACATCTCTACAGCGAATCGATAACAGTCAGTAGCGAATTCCCCGGAATCGAAGACGGGTTCAAGATCGCCGACCGCGCTGCCGCCTGGTACGACGCCCCGTTGTGGACGGGTGAATGGGGTTGGTTCGGGGATGCCGGCGAGCAGGGAGCAGACGTCGACCGCTTCGTCGACGCCACCGACAAGTACCGGATGGGCGGCGCGTGGTGGTCGTGGACACAAGCGTGCGGTGACCCCCACCCGGTTCGGGACGGCAATACCCACCAGCCGCAAGGAAATTTGAATCGCATCGACTGCCCTTCCGGCGAATCACTCGGGCTCGTAGAGGGATTTGCCGGGCCTCTCTCGCGTGCTTATCCGCGAGCAGCGCCCGGCACACTGACGGAGTTGTCGCGCAACGGGTTTACCGGGACCGGTACCGGACAGGTCGAAGCCTGGTACCCCGGCACCGACCGGCCACAGCTCGAGACCACGAATCTCGCTGACGTCCGACTGTCCCCGATCGAGGGCGGCTGGCAACTGATCGGCCACGCCGATGGCGACTACGCGGTCAAGCGCGCCTGATCGAACGATCATCCGGGAATCGCACGTTCACACCACGCGAAAGAGCGGATATCAGAAGATTCCGCCGATTCCTTTGCCGATCAGAACAACTCCGACGACCAAGATCAACACGCTCATCACCGTGGTGTTGTTGTCTTGGAGCCAGACCTTGAGCTTGGCCAACGGCTCGCGCAGACGATCAGCAGCCACCAGGTATCCGATGACCGGGATCGCGACCGTTGAACTGGCGATGATCGTGAAGACAAGGACAGAGGCGATCACTCCACTGGTCGCCAGCGACGCCGAGCCGATCGACACTCCCGCCGCGATGCACATCAGCAGATTCTTCGGGTTGATCGCGGCGAGCGCGAATCCTAGGCCCAACCCCTTGACCGCGGTCATCTCGTCGATGGCTTGCATCCACTTCGGTGTTTCGTGCTCGCCGCTGCGCCCTCGCCACTGCTTGACCGCGACCGCCAACAGGAGGACACCGAGAGCGAGTTTGATCCACGATACCGTGGCAGACGGTCCATTGTCCGAGGTGCTGAGGGCACTGGACAGGGTGACAAAAAGAACTGTGGCAATGAAGATTCCGAGCAGCCAACCCAACGCGAACCCGATGCTGGTGCTACCCGCGCGCTTGGAGAGCAACATCAAGATCGTGGCGATGACGGCTACCGGAGACGCGGCGACACCGACAGCTATGGGGAGGAGATCTCCGATAACGGAACCCATGTCAAAACTCGTTTCTCATCGGGACGCAGTCGATACCGCTGCGCGCCAATGCTGACACTCTGTGCGCCTACATCGTTCGTGCCTCATTCGAAAGGGATGAGCGCCCGAACGCCGGACCTCCGTCTCGCCCCGTTAATTCGTCTGTGCTTGTTGGAATGCAGCGGCAACACCACCGACGTCTCCCCCGACTTGGAACACGCCCCTAGGCAGGTCGGGAAACACTGCATCGCTGACGGCGACGACAAACAGAAGTCGGCGATCGTCGGGGGTGATCATGTAACCCGACAACGCTTGAAGAGTGACTATCAACCTGCCGGTGTCAGATTCGACGTCGGCGGATGTTCCCGTCTTACCGATGACCTTCCCCTTTGCCGGACTGTCGGTTCCCACGCCCGACAACGAGCCTCGCTCACCGAGTACGGGTTGACCTGCCCAGAACGTATCGGCCCATGGCTGCTGGTCCACCCAGTCGAGCCACTGGAGGACGGCTGCGGGCGTCGATTGTGACGGGTCTCCACCCTGACCGTCCATGACCACCAGGTCGGATGCTGCAATACCTGCCTTCTCGGCGAGTGCCCGCACGGTGGGAAGACCGTCGCTGCACGACGACGATCCTGTCGCTACTGCCAACAGACACAAGAAAGTGTTCGCGCCCGTGTTGTAGCTTGTCGCGAGAATCATCCCTCCCGACTCCGAAATTGGTGCCGATTGCAGGCTCGCAACTTGTCGACTTCCTGAATATGTCCGATCGACAGGCAGGGCAGCCGTGCTGTTCGTACGAGATACCGATGCAACCTCGATTCCATTGCGTCGCAGTGCTTCTACGAACAGCTGACGCGCCCACGTCGGCGCGTCGGTAATGCGATAGACAGTCAGCGATGTCTTTCCAGCCGGCACCGACCCGGTCACGTTGATCCGGGTGGGATCGGACGGATCGGCCGCAACCTTCAGAGTCGAGTCGCTACCTTCCTCACCCGTGGTGACCTGAGCATCGACGCGGAACAGGCCGTTGCCGGGAAGCATGTCGATGGTGGCGGGCTCACCTACCGCACCCGGACTCGCCTGGATATCGACGAGGTTGTCGTTGACGAAAATCGACGGGACCAGGCCTTCGACTGTCGAGTATGTGTCCCACAGACGAGGGTCCACCAGAACGTCGCCGTTTACCCGAGTGATGCCGGCGTCGGCTACTTGTCGTGCGAGATCGTTCAGGCCTGCCAGCGGATCACCGGGCGCGAGAACGGCTCCTGGCAGGGCATCGGCGTAGACGTGGTCGATGCCGTCGGTGGCGAAATCGAATCGGCCTTGTGCGGCGTTGCGCCCACCGAGCGCGAGGTCACCGGAGCCGACCAGCACCAGATCACCGGTAAGGGTGCCCTCGACGGGGAGAGAAGTGGCATAAACGGGGGTGGTAACAGTGTGGTCTACACCAAGGGTGTCGTAGGCGGTGCCGACGGTGAAATGTTTGGTCTGGGAAGCCAAAAACATCGAGCTATCAGCATTGTTGCTGTAAATCACCTCGTCGGTGGCGGGGTCGACCAAGAGATAGGACCACCGAGCCATGGCGTACGGATCGGTGGCCATGATGCGGGCTGCCTCCTCGGGAACCTGTTGCGCCGGAGCCGATGCGGAATCGGAATTCGACGGCTTCGCCGAACATGCGGTGAGGACTACTCCGACGCTGATCAACGCAGCGACGGCGCGAACTGATGTGGTGTGCGGCATGGACGCTCCTGAGGATGCATGACTGATTTGTCGTAATTTACTGCAAAGTGCAGCATGCAGAGTGCAGTATCGCTTAAAGTCCCTCTATGAACCCTTTTGGGAAGTCGACGTCCTTTCACAACGTCAAGACCCGCAAAGTGGCTGTGACCTGCATCGCTACGGCATTGCTGCTCTCAGCCTGTTCGTCCGCAACCGATTCCGAGTCCCCCTCGTCGTCCCCGCCGACCTCCGCCGGGTCTGCGGACAGCGCCGTCTTGTCTTTCGACAGCGCCGCAATGGATTCCGTCGTCTCCGAGAAGGCAGAAGAGTTCCGTGAGATCGCAATGGTGGTCATGGTCACGACGCCGACGCAGAAGTACGTCAACACATGGGGTTCGGTCAAGGAAGGCGTGAACGAGCCTCCCACTCTGGACACCAAGGTTCGCGTGGGCTCGAACACCAAGACCTGGACCGGTACGGCCATCCTGCAGTTGGTCGACGAAGGCAAGGTTGCGGTAACCGATCCGGTCAGCAAGTTCCGCCCCGATGTCCCCAACGGCGACAACATCACCATCGGCGACCTGCTCGACATGCGTAGCGGCCTGTACAACTACACCGAAACCCTCGAACTCAACCGGGCGCTCGACGAGCAACCGGAGCGAGTGTGGACACCCGAGGAACTGCTGGCAATGGGGCTGAGCCAGCCGCCGTATTTCGCGCCCGACACCGGTTATCACTACTCCAACACCAATACCGTTCTCCTCGGCTTGATCGCCGAGCAGTTGGACGGCAAGCCGATTCAGCAGATCTTCGCGGACCGATTCTTCGGGCCACTCGCACTGGCAGGGACGTCGTTTCCTGCGAACACCGACACCAGCATCCCGACTCCGTTTGCAGACGGCTACACCTACAGTGGCAACGTCGAAACGCTCGGCGAAGGCAAAGAGGCCCTCCCACAATCTCGCCTCGACGCGATCGCCGCAGGCACCGAAAAACCGACCAACACCACTAGGCACAATCCCTCGTGGACATGGTCTGCAGGTCAGGGAATTTCGACTGCAAACGACATGGCGACATGGGTCAAAGCTCTGGGAACCGGTTCGCTCCTGAGTCCCGCCACACAAGAGTTGCGTTTGAACAGTGTGCAACCCACAGATGGCGAAGGATCCGCAGGATACGGATACGGTATCGCTCAAATGGGTCCGATGTACGGCCACATCGGCGAACTGCCCGGCTACAACTCGTTCATGGGGTACGACCCGGTCAACGACGTGACCTTGGTGGTGTGGGGAAATCTGGCACCCACGGCCGATGGTTTCGCCCCGGCCTCTGCCGTCGCTGCAGCGCTCGTCCCCTTCATCTACGGCAAGCCCGCTCAGGACACATCCGACGACATCGCCGACACCGAGGATGCAAACGGTGAAGGGAAGTAGCACTTGTAGGCTCGGATGTAACCGCGGAACGAAGGGAGCCATGTGGCTCAGCGTGATCTCACACCTACCTCGTACATGATCCTGGGACTGCTGACGGTCAAGGAC